>CAZJOY010000287.1:0-4879 GCA_964547705.1 uncultured Methylobacter sp.
AGTGAAATTACCGATCCTTTGGTCTTTAAAAACCGGCGAAAAATCATCAAGGCCATGCTGGCGGGAATGGTTACCGGGATGGGCATTTCGCCGGTATTGGCCGATAGCAGTAGTCTTGCTTGGGCGAATTTACCCAGAGGCGGCGTCTCAACCGATCTTTTAACGCCTACGCCGGCTGAGCTGATCCAAAATTATACAAATTATTATGAGTTCGCATTTAATAAACAAGACTCGGCAAAGCTAGCCCAAAATCTGCGTACCGATGCTTGGACTGTTGAAGTCGGTGGCGAAGTGGAAAATCCCGGCAGTTATTATCTGGAAGATATTTTAAGTCAGCAGACACTCCGGGAATATATCTACCGTTTTCGGTGTGTGGAAGCGTGGTCAATGGTTGTGCCTTGGGTTGGATTTCCATTAGGTAGTTTATTAAAAGCCGTTAAACCGTTATCGACGGCCCGTTTTGTAAAATTTACCGCAGTCCACCAACCAGAAATAATGCCCAGGCAACACAATAATGCGATGTTGGAATGGCCTTATGTCGAAGGTTTACGCATTGATGAAGCCATGCACCCTTTAACGATATTGGCTGTTGGCATGTATGGCGATATTCTGCCCAAGCAAAACGGAGCGCCGTTACGCCTAGTTGTACCTTGGAAATACGGCTTTAAAAGTATTAAAGCGGTTGTAAAAATTGAGCTGCTAAGAAGGTCGCCGGTAACTTCTTGGAGTCAATTTGCTCCTCACGAATATGGCTTTTACTCTAATGTAAACCCCGCAGTGGCTCATCCTCGCTGGAGTCAAAGCAGCGAACGCCAATTAGGCAGCGGCTTTTTTACCCCGCGTCGGAAAACCGAATTATTTAACGGCTATGGCGATCAAGTGGCTTCACTCTATAGCGATATGGATTTAAGGCATTTTTTCTGATGATTTTGCAAATTAATAATTTGAGGTCGAAACTTATAGCCGGTTGTTTAATACCTTTGTTATGGTTGGTTATTGATGTTGCTTTCGATAATTTAGGGGCAAATCCTATTCAAGCGCTGCATATCCGTTTGGGCGATTGGTCATTGCGCTTTTTATGTTTGACGCTGGCCATTACACCTATCCAAATGATTACCAAATGGCGTGGCATGGCGGATTATCGGCAATTGTTCGGGATGTACGCTTTTTTTTATGCAACGTTACATGTGCTGGTTTATCTGCTTGTAGATCATGCCCTGGTGTGGCATATGATCGGCATTGATATTCTTGAAAGCCCTTATATTTGGTTTGGAGTGTTAACTTATATTATTGTTCTTTTATTAGCGCTGACATCGCCTAAATGGGCTAAAAAGCGTATGGGGAAAAACTGGAAAAAATTTCATCGGCTTATTTATCTTGCAGCTGTTGCAGCCATCATTCATTACTTTTGGCAGCTCAAAGGCAATTTGGCCGAACCTTTGTTTTATTCAATTATAGTTTTTTTATTGTTGGGGTTTCGGGTTTCGGTCTGGGTTAAAAACCGCCAATTAAATAAAATGATGATTCCAACAGGCCGTCCGTCGTTGGCTTTGACGAAAGAACAGGGCGAGATACCGGAAACGATCCACAAACACCACTGATTAATTGCCCTGAGTTTTATTCTTTACTTTGTATTAGCCAGTAAGTGATACCCAGCGCTATCACAACCAATGCCGATCCGCTCACATATTCCGGCGATAAATCTTTGTAATCGAAGACAATGATTTTTCTTGAAATAGCCATTAAAGCGGTGGCCACAACCAAGTTTACCGGGATCACATCACTTCTGACATAGACCGTAATATTCAGGAAAATTTCAACCGCGATTAACACGGCTAAAAAAGCGCCGAACGTTTCCAGCATGTCGTTAATAGTCATCAGCATAAACGGTGGCCGGGTGATTTTTACGAAAATCACATAAACGACATCCATAATGCCGAATAAAATAACGATCATCATTAATAGCGCCAGAAACTTGAGCCCCAAGCGTATGATACGATGCAAAAATTGTATAAACGGATCTTCGTGCTGAACGGGCAGTTCTTCGTGTTGTACAGGCGGCTGTTCGGCACTTTCCAAGGTAACTTGTTTTACCAGCCTATTGTGCAGATAGGATAATAAAGGGCCGATGATGTGCTTATGAGAGGCAAAACCCTCCGGCGTAAAATCTTTCTCAAAAAAATTATTAAAACCCTCTAGCCCGCTTAGTTCTTTGGCTTCCAGCTTTTCAAAGCCCATGCTCCAATAGGGGAATACCCGCTCCGTTATCGGCAGTTTTTCAATCAGGGTTACGTCTTTATGGCGATTATCGTTTTTTATGGTTTCAAAGGTAGCGTCAACGGCCGACTTATCGCCTTCCAATACCTGAAAAAAAGTGCCGTGCGAATAAAGCAGTATGCCCGTTATATTTTTGGTAGCGTTGTTTACTCGACAGGTTTTCAGCAGGGCTAATAGGTTTTCCGGACTAAAATCCATTATTGCGGTGCTGGCGTAAGTCAGTCTGATCATTGCGGCCTTCCGTAAGTGATTACTGATTTTGCAGACATTTTTATAAGCCGACGTTATCAATGACAGCATAAGTCAGCCAAGTTTTGAAAGTATTATTTAAATGAGGTATAAAGCAAACAGCTTTCAACATACCGGGTGACAGCTTCTTCCATACTTCAAAGCTGAACATTCTTGCAAGGTCGCATAAGCAGCTTTAACAATCTGTCGTGTTACAGCTTGAGCTAATCGCTTTATTTAATCGGCGAGCAATGCTAAAGTAAATGTTTATTAAAACACTTGGTATTTATTTTTTGTTGCCGGCTGTTCACACTCAACATCTTACAACAACTTTGATTTAGGAGAATCTCATGGCTTTCGAACTTCCTGCTTTACCTTATGCGAAAGGTGCTTTGGCGCCCCATATTTCTGAAGAAACTTTAGAGTATCATTACGGCAAGCATCACCAAACCTATGTAACAAATCTGAACAACTTGGTTCCAGGAACTGAATTTGAAGGTTTGTCCCTGGAAGAGATTATCATGAAATCTTCCGGCGGTGTTTTCAATAACGCAGCGCAAGTTTGGAACCATACTTTCTACTGGAACAGCATCGCTCCGAATGCCGGCGGCGAACCTACCGGTGCTTTAGCTGATGCTATCAACTCAACTTTCGGTTCATTTGCAAAGTTCAAAGAAGAGTTCACTAAATGTGCAGTTACTACTTTCGGTTCAGGCTGGGCTTGGTTGGTACAAAATGCCGACGGCAGCTTGGCGTTGGTTAGCACCAGCAATGCGGGCTGTCCTTTAACAGCCGGTCAAAAGCCATTGTTGACTTGCGATGTTTGGGAACACGCTTATTACATCGATTACCGCAATGCACGTCCTGCTTATTTGGAAGCATTCTGGGCATTGGTTAACTGGGATTTTGCTGCAAAAAACTTTTCAGCTTAATTTCTTAACGATATTGCGCAGGTTATCGTAGCCGCGAAGAACCGCTTGTTTTTCGTAGTGAGGTTTTTTTACCTATTGCGCAACATCAGTTTTTAAGTAGTATAAGAAACCTCCTGTATCTACCGGTTCAGGAGGTTTTTTTATGGGAGATATAAAATGGCTACAGTTTTAATTACCGGTGCTAATCGCGGTTTGGGTCTGGAGTTCTGCCGCCAATATGCCGAACAGGGCTGGCATATAATTGCTTGCGCGCGTAACCCGGACGATGCGTTTGATTTGAATAATCTCGCCGGTCATCATTCTAAAATCCAGTTGGAAACATTGGATGTTTCCAAGTTTAAGCAGATCGATGCGTTATCGCAAAAATTAGCGGACCAGGCGATTGATGTTTTGATTAATAATGCCGGTGTTTACCTGGATGACAAAAGTAACGGTTTCGGCCGTTTGGATTATCAGGCCTGGACTGAGTCACTGTTAACAAATACCGAAGCACCGCTCAAAATGTCCGAAGCATTTTTGCCGCAAATTAAAAAAAGCGACAAAAAGCTGATTGTTAATGTCAGCAGTCTGATGGGCAGTATTGCGGATAATGACAGCGGCGGCAGTATTTTTTACCGTTCCAGCAAAGCGGCGCTGAATGCGGCCATGAAGAGCTTGGCGGTAGAGCTTAAAGATCAGTCTGTCGGCGTACTTATTTTCCATCCCGGCTGGGTCAAGACCGACATGGGCGGGCCTAATGCGTTGATTAATGCCGAGCAAAGCGTTTCCGGCATGCGTGGCTTGATAGAGAGCTTTTCTTTGAATCAATCAGGCAGCTTCGTCAAGTATGACGGAACCCCGATGCCATGGTAATTGCTATGATTAAAAAGACATTGATTTTATCGTTGATGTTGCAAGGCGCGGCCTTTGCCGGTGCGAAGATACCCGAGCAGATCCAACCGCCTGCGGGCTATCATCCGCTGTTGACGGTGCATGCGAAAGGCGACCAGATTTACCAATGCTCAGCCAATCAGGGCGAGTATTCATGGCAAACCCTGGCGCCCGATGCCAAGCTGTTGGACGGGCAGGGCAATATCGTCGGCAATCATACCGCAGGCCCGCTTTGGGAATACAAAGAAGGCAGCCGGGTGGTCGGAAAAGTGGTTAAGAAAATCGATATGGCGCCGGGTTCGGCCATTTCCTGGTTATTAGTGGAAGTCGTATCGCATAAAGGCGACGGTTTGTTCACAAACGTCAGCTTTATTAACCGGATTAATACGCAAGGCGGCCTGACGCCTACTTCCGCATGCGACGCCAATCATTTAGGCAGTGAAAAACGAGTCGCCTATACGGCGGATTATGTTTTTTATGCCAAATAACGGAAATTCTCGTTAATAACTGATGTTACGAAACGGCTAAAAATATTTCACCACGAAGACACGAAGGACACGAAGAAACAATAT
>CAZJOY010000288.1:0-4873 GCA_964547705.1 uncultured Methylobacter sp.
GCAACGTACTTTGGGCCGATGAAGGCTTCGGCGTTCGCGTGATCGAACGCCTGCAAAGAGGCTACCGTTTTCCCGACAGCGTCAAAGTCATCGATGGCGGAACCCAAGGCGTTTACCTAGTCGAACATGTTCAAGCGGCTGACGTGCTGATCGTATTCGATGCGGTCGATTACGGCCTGCCGTCCGGTACGCTAAAACGGATCGAAAACGATGATGTGCCGAATTTTTTGGGTGCAAAAAAGATGAGCCTGCATCAAACCGGGTTTCAGGAAGTGCTGGCGATGGCGCAAATGCTGGGCATTTATCCGCAACACTTGTTGTTAATCGGCGTACAGCCAGAGGAACTGGACGATTACGGCGGCAGCTTAAGGCCGACGGTCAAAATGCAAATCCAACCGGCGATAGATACTGCACTCGATTATTTGAAGACTTTTGGCATCAGTGCGGAAATCATCGACGCCGATGCTGATTTGGCCGACCCGGTGCTAAACATACAGCGCTACGAACAAGAACGCCCGACATCCGATCAAGCCTGCCGTATCGGCGATGGCCGGGTCTTGCAAGTTGAAGGCTTCGAGTTGCGTCCACCGCAGCCTGTCGACGAGCGCACGCTGCAAGTCGATGTCGATTACCGGGGCAAATACTGATGTGCATCGGTATCCCTATGCAAATTGTCGAGCAGTATGATGAATCAGCGCGCTGTATTTATCGCGGCCAGGAAAGCTTGGTCGACATGATGCTGGTCGGCTCGCAACCGGTCGGCACTTGGCTGCTGGTTTTCCTGGATACTGCCCGCGAAGTGATCAGCGAACAAAAAGCCCGGCAGATTGCCGATGCGCTGGAAGCCATGCGTCTGGCAATGCAGGGCGATAATCGAATCGATCATTTATTTCCCGACCTTGTCGACAGGGAACCGCAATTGCCGGAGTTTTTAAAATCATGACAACACCGCTGCTTGAGCAACTGCAATCCCGATACGCTTATCCGTTGCTGGATGCGGACAGTTACGATCATTTCGTTTACAGCAACGAAACCGTCGTGCTGTTTTTCTGTAACGATCCGGTCCTGTTTTCTGAAAGCCACGACGTTGCGGTGATTTTGCCGGAATTGCTCAAAGCATTTAGCGGCCGGCTGCAAGCGGCGGTTATCGCCAAGCCTATCGAACGCGAATTGCAGGCGCGGTTTCGCTTTACCGGATGGCCGTCACTAGTGTTTTTGCGTAACGGTGAATATTTAGGCGTTATCAGCGGTATTCGCAACTGGCAGGAATATAAACAGGAAACCGCCGTGATTTTAGCCGCCGCACCCAGCCAACCGCCCGGCTTCGATTTGGATAAAGTATGCGGCAGCGCGCATTGAATATCACACAACCTTCATGCGTAGGGCGTGCCGTGCGAGCCAAAAATATACGCCTTGCAAAAGGTGCGCATGGCACGCCCTACTAAAATACAAACCACGATTATTATGACTTCTATTTCATTACCTATTTTCGGACAAGGCAGTCAACCGGTGGAACAAGACGGCGTCGCATTGGAATATCTGCAAATGCCGCAGGAAATGACCACCTATTCGATGCCGCAGATTTCGACGGATTTAAATGCACAGGATTTAACTCAAGCCTTAAGTGTCTTGCAGCAGTTACAGCAAAATTTGGCTGCTTTTCCATTAGTTTCAGCACCGATCGAACTGACGCAATTGGACACAGGCAACCGGCGCTTTATCGACGAGCTGCTCGGCGAAGGCGAAGTCAGCGTGATTTGCTCCGGCGAGTTAAGCATCCGCATTCAGGAATCGGTGCTGGCCGGGGTGTGGCGATTGCAAAAACTCAATGCCCAGCGGCAAATCATCAAGGATACGCTGGACGTCGGCATTATCCCGCAACGGCTTTCTCAGTGGGCTTTTAACGGTGCGGCCGGGCAAATCGATACTTACTGGACTGTGGTGCCGCCGGGCGTAATGAATGCGCCGCCGCTGCTGACCGAACTCAACGCCAAAATCGCCGGATACCGGCCGGGCGGCGAGGCGCACACCATCAATTTGAGCCTGCTGCCGCAAACCGAGCAGGATCTGGCATTTTTGGCGCAACGTTTGGGCGGCGGCTCGGTGACTATATTGTCCCGCGGCTACGGCAACTGCCGGATTACCTCCACCGGTACGCGCTTCGTCTGGTGGGTGCAGTATTTCAATTCGGAAGATACCTTGATCCTCAACACACTGGAAGTCAGCGACGTGCCCAGCGTAGCCTGCGCCTCGCCGGAAGATATAACCGACAGTTGCGAGCGCTTGCAGGAGATACTTAAGGTGTATTTATGAATGACTCGTTTTTTGCCGGAGCCTTCGGCAGCGACGCGTCGAAGTTGCCGCCGCAAACCCGGCTGGAGTGCAAGATTTGTTGGTATGTATACGATCCGGCAGTGGGCGATGAAGTCTGGCAAATGCCGCCCGGCACGGCTTTTTCGCAATTGCCGGAGCATTGGAGTTGCCCGGAGTGCGATAGCAAAAAACAGGACTTTTTGGTGCTGGATGACTGACTATGTTCTGGCTGTCGAGTAGGGCGTGCCGTGCGCGCCTTTTCCGCAATTTGAGACTAAATTGTTGTTTTCTCGTTCCCACGCGCTGCGTCACTGCCATTAAGTTAAGCCAATCAATGTCTATTTAACTGATAATGAACGAATTTAGGAGCTGACCATGGATAAAAAAACAGGTGCTGGAAACTAGTCGGGAGCGGATTGAAGATGAAAACTTTAAGAGGCGCCACAGCAAAACATCAAGCGACTTTACCCGCATACGCAGTTTGCCTTTCGCCATGGTACTGGTGTTAATCTTGAGGAAAAGCGTGAAATCCTTGCAAAATGTCCTGAACGAAGCCATGACTTGGCTGAATCTGGCCCCGGTGACAGCCAGTGCCTATTCGCAGGCGCGGTACAAGCTCAAACATACCGCCTTTATCGAATTGAACCGGGAAGCGGTGGTCGCAACGCTGTATAGCGATGACGATTACCAGACTTTCTGGGGCTTCCGCGTCTTGGCCGTAGACGGTTCCAAGCTGGTTGTGCCCGACAGCGAAGAGGTACGCGAGGAATTTGGCACCATCGCTTGGTCGACCGGCAACGCGTCGGATCTCCAGGGCGAGCGCCCCTATGCCTTAGCATCGGTGTTATATGACGTGTTAAATCGGGTCGCTCTGGATGCCGTCTTGGGCAAAGCCCAAGCCTATGAAGTGGACTTGGCGGTCAGCCATCTGGTTCATACGCGTACGGGTGACCTGCTGACCATGGACCGGAATTACCCTTCGTACCGGCTGTTGGCGGAGTTGAGCCAGCGGCAGCGGGATTTTGTGATCAGCTGCTCGTCGGCCTCATTCAATCCGGCGCGCCGGATGTTGAAAGGGGAAGGTCCTGACAGCCAAGTCGTCACCCTGAATCCCTGCGCGGGACAGACCGCGCTGATTCGCCAACGGGGGTTGCCCACCTCATTGACGGTCCGGTTTGTGCGAGTCCGCTTGAGTACAGGTGAATATGAGGTCTTGGTAACGTCTCTGTGCGACGAAACACGGTATCCGGGCGAAGGCTTTTTGGAACTCTACGGTTTACTCAAGACCCGCTTAGAGCTGGAGAATTTCACCGGCACAGGCGCTACAGGATTTCCATGCCACCGTTTACCTGTCGGGGTTGGAATCACTATTGACCGACGCGGCGCAAGCCCAACTTGATGCTAAAGAGACGAAGTATCCACAGACCGTGAATCGGGCGGTGTCGTTCAATGCCATCAAGAACCAAGCCCTGGATTTGTTGTTAGGTGACCAGAAAACCGAATCGTTACTGGAAAGACTGACGGCGTTGTTTCTGACCAGCCCCAGCCTTGAACGTAATCATCGAAATCCACCTCGCAACAAAACGTCGGCGAGGGAGCTGTTGGATTTTATGAGGCGTCAGAAAAAGCATTGTTTTTAAATGAACTTTCTTAACTTAATGGCAGTGACGCAGCGCGTGGGAACGAGAAACAAGAAAAACCTTTTGACGCGCACGGTACTAAGTAATGATCAGGCAAAATAGCGAACAAATCAGCCATACGCTAGAAACAACATTCAATGAAATATTGGCTAAACGCATGCGCGATTTGCCGATAGTTAACGTCGCGCTTTCTGTGCAGGCCGTCGGCTTTAACCGTTTCGGCGAAGACTGGCTCGGTGTATTGATTACTCCCTGGTCCATGAATTTACTGCTGTTACCGGGGCAGGACAGCATTTGGCGCGAGCAACAACCCGGCACAAAAATAGACAAGCACTTCCCATATGGCATATTTGAATTCACGCTAGCGAACGAAGCGCAAATAGGTAGTTATGCACTTTGTTCGCTGTTCTCGCCGATGTTCCAGTTCGAAAATCACTCCGCCGCACTTGCCACGGCTCAAGCCGCATTGCACGGACTGTTGGCCGAAGCAGTGCCGCGTGGTGTTAGCCGCCGGGACTTGCTGCGCAGCGCTATCGGCAACGGAAACCGTTGAATGACACCGGCCGGTTCTATTCGCATCGATCTGCATCAGCGCTCCGGCAATGCAACCGGAGTGCAAATCGCATCCACCCGACTCGATGCGGTAGCGCAGGTATTAATCGGCAAAACTCCGGAACAGCTACTCGACACCGTTCCGCTATTGTTTACGCTGTGCGGGAATGCCCAAGCCTCTGCCGCGTTGCAGGCCTGCCGTATGGCGCTGGGCAGGACAGCCGAGCCTGAAATCGATTCGGCCCGCGACATACTGGTGCAACTGGAAACCTTGCGCGAACACGCATGGCGCATTTTACTGGACTGGCCGGGCTTTATAGGCATGGCGCCGGATAAAACAGCGCTGGCAGCGCTGCTTAAATTCGATG
>CAZJOY010000289.1:0-4846 GCA_964547705.1 uncultured Methylobacter sp.
GATAATGGAAAAATTTCTTATATGTTTTAAATCCACTTGTATTTCAACTTGTTATAATAGAATTAATGCATCATGCTAAACATTGCCAATGTACTAAGTATAAATGAAGACGTTTCATGAAAAGCTTAGTCCCTTAGCAAACTATTTCCGGTCGCTCAAGGTACTTATCTTTGACGCTCTTAAGATCGTTCCATGCGCCACTCTACCTCCAGCATCCATGAAAGCAACATCTCCACAATGCTTGCCGTTACCCTATTTGCACGCCTGTGTTAATTGAATATTGTAACAGATTTAGCCCCACTCAAAGCCTAGTTTCGCCACTAATCCCGGACAAACGCATTTGACTTTTTTATTCACTACAAAATCAATGAATTATAAATAATCGTACAATTTTTGATCGCTTTGCATACTCATAACATATTGATTATGAATTAGTTTTACTTTAATGCGCTCACCCTGGACACTAATCTTAAAAAGCTAGCTAAGTCATCGCAAAACTATTGCGTTTCCGATATAAAGAAGAATGAGCTTTTGTGAGCAATACAATACTTTTATAAGTTCGAACACAAGAGAGCTTTTTGACTCAAAAACAGAGAAATACAACAATAAAGCACCCTATAACTCGACGCGATGTATTTGGAGACCGAAGAAAAACTTGGAAGTATAACGTTATTTTTACAGCAGACAGCGATAACCTAATTTGAAATAAATAGACCGCTATTGCTTTGCAGAAAAGATGGTACGAATGGAGAGACTCGAACTCTCACAGGATAACCTACTGGAACCTAAATCCAGCGCGTCTACCAGTTCCGCCACATTCGCACTTTGGGTGAACTTAAAATTATATCTGCAATTGCATGAGTCTGGCAAGTTATAAATTCGACACCGGCAAAGATTTAATCGCTGATCGCTTAAAAAACATCCAGTTACTCACACTTTTCCAATAAAATTAAAATCCAGCCTTTGCATATTATCCATACTGGATGTAGTATTACTTTTGAGCTAACTCAATGTATAAGGGGTACAACATGAACATTACACCAACCACCAGCGCAATTAATTTAATTAACACAGCGCAACATAAATCAGCAGACGCGGCTCAAGTCATAGCTAAATTACCCATACAAAACGATGAAGTCGGTAGTTTGGAGTTCAATTCCAACGATATTATTAAACCGGTACTCAGTTTAAAAGACGCCGAACTGGAAACCTCTGCCGCAGTTAAATTGCTTGAAGCCGATAAAAAAACAATTGGGTCTCTACTGGATATAAAAGCTTAAGGCCCCACTCATCCACATACTGAAACCTCAAAACCTAGATGCCTGATTTCCTCAGCGAACACATTCAGCACCTCTACCGATAACTTCTCCAGCCGACCGGACTCCGGCTGGAGCGATAGCCGCGCAATCGTATACAGCATCACCCCTTTTAACACACAGCTTTCTGTTTTAAGCCTTTTCAGCAAATCAAGAAAAGCATTTTTTTCGTGCAAAGACAAGCCGCGCTTATCGTAATCCAGTAGACATGTTTGCAATCTTGTCGGACATAGCCTTGCAGAAAGCAATAAATTTTCTATGCTAGCTTGAAGCCCCCGCCCAGCATTATTCATTAAATCCCTGCCCTCTTCGGTAGCACTGTCCAACTTAAACCATACCTCTCCGCCATATTCGTTTAACTTTTTCAATCCACTCTGAACGCCAGACCGATGCACTAGGCTTCCATTGGTAATCAGCACAAAATTACTCTGCGGAAAAACTCCCGCTTCTGTTGCGACCCTGCCAATTAAAGCCACAGCCTTGTCAAAATCTTTTACACTGGTCGGCTCACCGTTACCGGAGATAGCAATATCCTTAATTACCCGCTTATCTTCATCTACCTGGAAACGCTGATAAAAATCGCCATGCTTGACCTCATCAAGAAAAAATCTCAACTCGTCTTCCAACAACTGAAAATCCAAATCCGGTGCGGCGCCGACTTTTAAATCGGGCACCTGACAATAGATACAGCGCCAGTTGCACGCATTATTGATATTAAAATTAATGCCGATAGACAAGCCGCCCGCGCGCCTGGAAAGCACAGGATAAACATACTTTAAACCGGCAATGTCCCGGCTATGATTGCTTGTTGTTAATGTTGCCATGATTCTATTTGTAAAAACCTATCGGAATATATTCGCCCGCTCCAATAAAAAAGCCCCAGCTTTTATACTGAGGCTTTCTTTGCTACCTAACCAGCTAGCACCCGATTAGCTTATTTTAACCAAGACCTCGCCGCGCCCCATTTCCGACATATCGCCGGCATAACGCTGCACCCGGTTAAAGGATGTTGAACTATCGGCAAACTTGGAATTAAGCTTTTTAAATGACGCAAACAATATCGGCAAAAACGCCAAGGTATGCGCGCCGCAATCATTAAATCTTGCCGACGCTTGCGGCTGATTCCATAACAGCAACGTACCCCTACGCATTGCATAACCTAAATAGTTACCGGTCTGCCCCATGACCGCAATAGTACCCGCAGTCATTCGAGATCCGCAATAATCGCCAGCATTGCCTTCGATCAGGATATTACCGCGGCGCATATGGTCGCCGGCACGTTCGCCGACATTACCTTTAACCAGAATAGTCCCGCCTTTCATGCCCATTTTATTGCCCGGCAAAGCCGCGCCCAAAAAGTCTCCGGCATTACCATTGATCGTTAACTTACCTTTCTTCATTTCGCAGGCCGCATAAAGACCAACATCGCCTGAAACAGAAATTTCGCCGGATTTCATACCCAAGCCCAGATAAGCCCCCGCATCGCCTTCGACCGTTATGCGTCCACCTTCCAGTTCCTTGCCGATAAAATCAAGTTTATTGAAGCTGTTCTTTATCACGATATTTTGTACATCGTTACCTGCGATACTGAACAGCTCATCTACCCGAATTTTACGCTTGCCATTCTGCAAGGTAATCCCGGCAATTTCCGTAACGTCCAGATCAGCCAGTTTCTGACAAACCAGCGGTGACATATCCACGCGTTGATCGGGCCGTTGTTTCAACGTAAAGGTTAAAGCGCTCATGCCATAATCTCCTGTAAGTGAAAGTGGAACGGCCCTAACTTGCCACCGTAATTACCCGCACTAATGCGTTTGATACCGTTCGCCGCACCTAAATCGCAAACCGCCTGGATACCGACGCGCATGGCTTTATCGATGTCTTCTTTGGTTAAACCGTCAATCACAATTTCCATAACCGATTCGATTTCCGGCGACAGGTCGGTTTTGGTCATGCCTTTTAACGTCGGACAGAACGCATCGTTGGTCGATGCCCCCAAAGCCGCGTATTTGGACCCGACCTTGGAACCCGAGCGTACAACACCGCCGGGAAAAGGCATAATCACATTCGGAATTTTACGCATTTCTTCAATGGCGGCCTCACAGGCCGCCAAGGCTTGCGGTTGCGACTCGGCCAACACCAGAAAATTACCGCCACCCACGGCCTCGACTTGCCCGGTAGTCGCTTCGGCCAAGAACTCGCCATCCATAACCGGAATGCGCCAATAACGCTTACCGTCGATCAGTTTAGCCACCTGAAAACCGTCGCCGAAATAACGCAGGTTTTTACCCAACGCTATACGCGTACCGCCATCAATACCGGCAAACAAAGCCGAGGTCGGCGAAGTTAATACGCACTGCCCGGCCCTGGTTTCAAGCTGCTTCGCCAAGCCCTTGCCGCCCATCGCAAAAATCATGATCGAAACGCCAGGACGTCCGTCCGGGGTTTCGGACGGATCAAGAACACGCTCAATTCCCGCCTCACAACCGCAGGCAATTACCGAAGTGGCAAAGCCGGTCATGGCTTGCGCTGAAATCATCGCCCATTTTTCATTTTGCGCGGTGATGATCGCGCGAGTCGCTTTCATCGGAAAAGCCTCGGCGAAAGTTGCATCTATAGCTACGCCATTAATGATCATGCCACTGCTCCTTTAAGCGGATGCACAGTCAAACTGCCGCGCCCGTCCTCTGTTATCTCGTCATCGCTGATTTTAAAGTTACCGAGTTTCATAGTCAGAAACCGGTCAAAATAGGCTTGCAAATCCTTTTCTACAGACAAGTCATAATCCGGCTTAACCACATGGGTCGTGCCCCACTTGGTGTGAACCACCTTGCCGTCAACCACTACCAATTCACCGTCTTTAAACACATAATCCGGTTTTTCGAACATCTTCTGCCGGTCGGCGTTGTCGGTATAAACGGTAATGTCGGCCCAATTGCCGGCACTCAAGCCGCCGCGATCTTGCAAGCCGATCAATCTGGCCGCACCGGCGCGAGTCATAATCGCGATTTCCTGCAATGTATATTCGCGGTCGATGGACGCCAACGTCGTCATTTTTTGCGCTTCAGGATGAATCGTAGCCAATACGTCGTTACGGAAACTTCTATCCATCAACAAACGAATCAAATGCGGATAGCTGGTGAATGGCGCGCCATTCGGATGGTCCGTGGTCAGGAAAATACGCCAAGGATCATCAACCAGTAAGAAAGTCTCCAGACCAATCGCCCATTGCAGCGCATTGACGAAGTTTTGGTCCTTGTATTTAAACGGTACAACCCCGCAGCCAGCATCGCATTCAATATCCATCGTCACCCATTTATTTGGGCTGGCATGCTTATGATTAGCATGTTGACGCATGTTATCGCCGGACGCGGTGACAGTATGACCAAACATACTCTGCACAACATCGACAGTGCTATTCTTCTTTTTATTGAGGGCTTCGGTAATCTGCGCCCCGCCCGATGACAACTTGAAATCTCCTTCGGTGCCGTAGCTAAGCAACTGAATATGGCTCAAATGCATCGTCAAAC
>CAZJOY010000290.1:0-4846 GCA_964547705.1 uncultured Methylobacter sp.
AGGCCTGTTCAGTCGCACTTTGACTAATCGACTGTGCGGTCGCGCTGATTTCCTGTGAGGCGCTACCCAACGCATCGGAATTGGTGCGAACTTGTTGCACGACTTCAATTAATTGACGACGCATCTCTTTTAGGGAATTCGCCACTACGCCGATTTCGTCTTCCCGATCGATGTTGATCGCTTTGGTAAAATCGCCTTGCGCCAAGGCTTCAACGACTTGTTTTAATTCATCCAGAGGCTGGATAATGCCTCGGGCAATCAACCAGCCCAGCACCACAGTAAATAACAGAATAGTTGCGGCGATGATGTTGAGCATCCAGGTCGCATCGGCCTTGGCCGCCACAGCCTCTTCCGCGCCTTTTTTCGCTAGTACGCTCTTGTAATCCATACTGGTTTGAAGCGCCGAGCTCAAATTTTCGGCCGGCGCAACAAATTTCATTATTTCCTCAACAGCCTGTTCGTTTTTATGTTGACGAGAAAGGTCCAACAATTTCGGCACTCCATCAATGTATACTTTGTAAGCGGCGACGGCTTCGCTCAACAACTGCTTGTCCTTGTCGTCGGCAAAGCAACTTTTGCCAAGACAGCCATCCACTTCATATTTTTTCAGCGCGCTAGTTAGCGCATCTTGCGCTTCCTTGATCTTGGCCTCGATTTCCGCCATTTTGGTGTCATCGCTATTCAATACGTGGCGGTAAACGCGGACACGCAGACGACCGAACGATACGGCGGCTTCATCCAAAATTTGCATACTGGGCACGACGTTGACATTGCCGTGATTGGCTTTGTCATACACCGTGTCCATACTACTCTGCCCAATCCACGCCAGCGCCGCTAAGCCGATAACCGCAGCGGCAATCAATAAAATCATTTTTCTAACTATGGTCATTTTCATTTTTTATTACTTCACTTTAAGCAGCTAATGTTATGCATACTGGCTCTAAGAATACCTGTTAAATATCTTTGAAGTTATCAATTCGGCGCAGAGTAAGCGCCTTGATTAACATCATAATCAGCAACCTGTTTAAGCTGAGACAATTCCTTAATAGAAAGCACCCGGTTGATATTCAATAAGATAATAAATGCATCACCAACCCGCCCCATCGATTGGATAAAATCGGTTCGAATATCCGCACCGAAATCGGGCGGAGGCATAATGTTCGCTTCGGGTATTTCCAGAATTTCATCGACAGCGTCGACTAACATTCCCAATAACTGGGAATCTTCGTTGTATTCAACTTGTACCAGTACAATGCAGCTGCGTTTGCTTATTTCGCTGCTTTGTCTGCCCAAGCGCGCCGATAAATCGATGACCGGAACGACATTACCACGTAAGTTAATAACACCACGTATGTAATCGGGTGTCATCGGCACGTCCGTAATTGTATTGATTTCAATAATTTCTTTGACGTCCAGAATACTGATAGCCAAATTCTCATTACCTGCCTGAAAAGTAAGATACTGGCGTAGTTGATCCTGAGCCATTAACTCGGTTTTGTTTTCTTTCTTATGTATTAATTGGTTCATGGTTCATCCGCTTGTCAAAATTTTTCAAAATCATGCTCATTAAACTCAGGTTTGGCCGCTCCTACCTTACTGACCGGCAAAGACTTTGTTACGGGAGAATACTCAACCGGAGTAAAATGCGGTGCTGTTTTTTTGCTTGCCGATATCTTCTTTGTGGACTGAAACGGTTGAGCTTTAGTAGCGTGGCCTTGGTTTGCCCCAACTTTAAAAAACGACATCACCTGTTGCAGTTGTATTGCCTGACCGCTCAACTCTTCCGCTGTCGCGGCAAGCTGTTCCGATCCCGATGCGTTTTGTTGCGCCGCCTTATCCAACTGCCCAACCGCATCGCTGATTTGGCCGATGCCTTGCGCCTGTTCTTCGGATGATGCGGTAATTTCCTCGACCAAATCGGCGGTTTTCTGGATATTAGGCACCATTTGCGCTAGCAGGTTGCCGGCGTCTTCGGCAATCTTGACGCTGTTTTTAGCCAGGCTATTGATCTCTTGCGCGGTTACCCGGCTGTTTTCCGCCAGTTTCCGGACTTCGGCCGCAACCACGGTAAAGCCTTTGCCGTGCTCCCCGGCTCGCGCCGCCTCAATCGCCGCATTCAGCGACAACAGATTGGTTTTATAGGCAATGTCTTCAATCAAGCCGATTTTATCGGCGATTTCCTTCATTGCCTCGACGGTGCGTTTGACCGCCTCACCGCCATTGGTGGCTTCTTCCGCAGCCGTCGTCGCCATGCTGTTGGTAACTTTGGCATTGTCGGAATTTTGTTTAACCGAGGAACTCAATTCTTCGATCGAAGCCGTGGTCTCTTCAACGCCCGAGGCCTGTTCAGTCGCACTTTGACTAATCGACTGTGCGGTCGCGCTGATTTCCTGCGAAGCACTGCCCAACGCATCGGAATTCGTGCGAACTTGCTGCACAACGTTGCTAAGTTGGTCACGCATGGTTTTTAGGGAATTGGCTAAGACACCGATTTCATCTTTCTGGTCGATATCGATTTGAGCAGTAAGATCGCCTTCCGATAAAGATTCGGCAAATTTGACACCCAAAATAATTGGTTTGGTGATCATGGATGCCAAAAACAACGCGATGATCACACCCAGCATGATCGCGAGCAGAATGGTGCCGATAATGATGGTGTTAGCTTCGCTGACCAATTGTTCGGCTTCGGTGCGTGCGGCACCCAATTGAGCGTAACCCGCCGCTTCGGCATCTTGGGCCTGCTTGATCACCGTGCTACCTAAGGTCGCCATATCCGCCAGAATAACTTTCAGCTTATCGTCGTTTTCTATCCAGCTCTTGGCCGACTGGGTATAAGCTTGCGTTCCAGCGCGCATGTCCGAAACATATTTGAGCCCTTCTTCGCTAAAGAGAATTTTTTGTAATTCATCATACATTGCCATTAATTCCGGCAATAAAACTTCCATTTTTTTCCAGGCAACACGATCCTTGTAATTAACTTCTTCCTTTTCAGCACGCATGATCTGCATCGCTTTAACGTAGATGTTGGTCGTGAGGATATAACGCTGAACAAATGGATCAAGCTCTTGACCGCTTAAACCTTTTTTCATCGCTTCGCTATAGAGCGCCACTTGCCTTTTGAGCATTCTGTCTGCCGCATCAGCTACGCCATTGCCCTTTTCTACCATATCGGCCACGGCTTGCTTATTGGCCTTCAAAGCCGCAACACCGGCCCGGTATTTCTCGGCATACTGGGCAGTTCCTTCTCGTGCGGTTTTCGATTGCGCCAATAACTCGGTGTTATGGTATTGCGTGGCAACCGCATCCACTTTATCCAGATAATCCATCAGCTCTTTGACGTTTTTTTCAGCCCGCTGGTGAACTTCATCTTTTTCTTCTAGAAGATAATTTTTTTCTTCCATAATGGTCGACAAGGCCATGCGCTCGACGCCGGTTGCGTACTCAACCGCTTTACCATTGTTGTCGGTAATCCCAAACAGTGAACCCGATACTTTACTGATATAAATTTTCGACAGCAGGCCAAATCCGCAGGTAATCAGCACCAACAGCAAGGCACCGGCCAATATCTTGGTCTTTATACTTAAATCTTTAATATTCATAGAAAATGAGTCCTTGCTTAGGGTAGTACCGGTTTAAATTATAAAATATAGTTAATTTTAAACAGTTGCTGTCAATGCTAAAGTCGGATTTACCCGCTTTCTTGCATGCTGAATCAGTCCTTGCACATCCAAAATTAGCGCGACATCACCACTACCCAACACAGTTGCCCCCCCAATACCGTTAAGATTCTCAAACAGCTTGCCAAGCGGTTTAATTACAGTTTGATTCTCGCCATGCAATTCATCCACGACAAAGCCTGCTTTTGCCTCGCCAAAACGCACTACGACCAGACTTTCCCTCTGGGTATGCGTATGTTTTTTATTCTTATGAAAGAAATCTCCCAAACGCAAATAAGGTAAAACTTGACCGCGCAAATTGACGTAATGCTGAACATCGTCAATTTGCCATTCTTCGCTGCTCATTTCGACGCATTCTTCAACCATGCTCAGCGGGATGATATAACGCTCTTTTTGCGCTTCAACCATAAAACCATCAATAATTGCCAGAGTTAACGGCAAGTGTATGGTTACCGTCGTGCCCTGCCCCAACTCGCTATCGACGGAAACAGTACCGCGCAAAGCCTCGATATTGCGTTTAACCACGTCCATGCCGACGCCCCGGCCGGACAGGTTGTTGGCTTCTTCTTTTGTACTTAAGCCGGGTTCGAAAATAAGATGATAAATTTCACTCTTGCTAAGCACTTGATCCGGCTTGATCAGGCCTTTAGCTACGGCTTTGGCGACAATTCTATCCGGATCCAAGCCTTTGCCGTCGTCACTGATCTGGATCACGATGCGTCCAGAGTCATGATAGGCATTAAGCTGTATGGTGCCTTTTTCAGGCTTGCCCGCCCGCAGCCGCTCCGCCGGTGTTTCAATACCGTGATCGAGCGAGTTGCGCACTAGGTGGGTCAGCGGGTCGTTGATTTTTTCCACGACGGTTTTATCCAATTCGGATTCGCCACCGGTAATTTGCAGTTGAATTTGCTTGCCCAATTCTTTACTGACATCGTGCACCACTCTTTGGAAGCGCATAAAGGTCTCGCCGATTTGTACCATGCGCAATTGCAAGGCCGTGTCGCGTATATCTTCGACCAGATGGCTCATGGTCGAGGCGACATCATCGACATCGGATAAGCCGTGCTTATCGACCATCAGTCGCATGGCGGCACCTGAAATCACCAGCTCACCGACCAAATTAATCAGATAGCCCAGCTTGGCGGCGTCAACCCGAATGTAATTGGATT
>CAZJOY010000291.1:0-4846 GCA_964547705.1 uncultured Methylobacter sp.
TAATGTCCCCTTATTTGTTTTTAACAAATTCCTTTTGAAGCCCTATTAGTAACAGAATTGTTACTGATTAAGATCCTCTAAAAATGCCGTTAGTACTGTCGCCACTATCATATCAGCGCTAGTACCCGGATTTATGCCGTAAAGCTTAAGCTCCTGATCCAGAGAAAAAAGCAATGGCTTTATTTGCTCGGGATTATCAGTTTTCGATAGCTCCTCACTGAGCTGAGCCATTCTGCCAGCTAGCATCTCAGAGTACTGATCTCCGTATTTCCTTTCGATATGACTATCGGGAAACTGACTCAGCATGTCGGCATAGACTGCCACTGCCGCCCAGTTCCGGTCACCCCATCGACTTAAGAGAATAGTATACCTTAAAACTGTGAAATTAAAAATATCTTGATAATCAGTTGTGTATTGAAGCGCAATACGATCCTTCATACTCGCTATTTTCATTGCTTCAACCAGTGTAACCGTTGCTTTTTCAGTCACATCCTGATCGTCGGACTTGCCCAAACCACCTGGAGATGCCAATGTTATAGCTTTAAAAACCCACTCTGTGTCTTCTATCGTTGTCTCGCTAATAACCTTGCTTACGGCTTGCCTTAACGTTAATCCCGAATACTCCGGCAATTGCTCTACACCCGCCCTCCGTGGAGTCGTATACCTGATTGCCTGAATCAGCGGCGCGCACAGTAAAATAATGCCTAGGTTAGTATTACAGCCAACTGCTTCGCGCGTTGCCTTGACGGCGTAATAGATTTTCTCACCTAATGAATAATCAGGATTGCAAAGCGGCTCAGCACTGACCTTGGCGCTAACCCTGAAATCAGCCACGGTCATGTCATGGCCCTCCGCATAAACACTGACATTGCCGGGCTTAAAAGCTTGCACGTCAACCTCGCAGGCTTGCAGATAAAGCTCACTGAGTTGTTCTGGCGAAATCATCATGCTGCGATAGTGTTCTTGTTCATCTTGCGATTGATTAAATCGTCCGCCATCAACCCGGCAATATTGACATCGCAAACGCTTTCCAAGCCTTTCCAGGCCGGTATGCTGTTAACTTCAATGACGGTGCAGCGCCCTTCCCTGTCCCGGATAATATCAACTCCGGCATAATCCATTGCTAAAGCATTAGTCGCCTTAACGGCCAAATCCACCATTTCGGGTTCCAGATCGATCAACTCGCAGCTCGCGCCACGGGCAACATTATTCAGCCAGAATTTTCCGCGCCGGCGCATTGCTGCAACAGCTTTACCGTTAATCACAAAAACGCGATGATCGGCAAAACCGTCACCTTCGCAATGAACAAAGCGTTGCAGATAATAAACCCCATGACTGCCGGTCAGCCAAATCAAGTCGGTCGACTTTTCAATCCGGCGAATACCCTCGCCTTGCGATCCGAACAAAGGTTTACTGATAATTAAGTTGCCTTGTTTTAGTTCGCTTTCAGCAATCCTTAACGCTTCATCACAATCGCGTAAAACCCAGGTCATTGGCGTCGGCAACCCGGCGTTATGAAGTAAAAAGCTGGTCATTGCCTTATCGACACTGCGTTCTACCGCACGGCCGTCATTGTAAACAGGGATTCCCATCGCTTTTAGCGCATGCAGAAAATCCAGGTACAACACGACTTCTTCAAGCGAACCGCCGGGAACGCCGCGCACAAAAGCCGCATCGGGAAGCGCATGTTCAAAGCCTGGAATATAAATCGGTTGCCGGCCGGATTCGATTGCAAACCGGCATTCTGTCAGCGACACATAATGACAGCCATAGCCGCGACTGGCAAAGGCCGAGTTTAATTGCTTGCCATGCCAGCCCGGATCATCGGTAAAAATAGCGATACGGCCTTTCATAGCTGCACCCCCATGCGCCGTAACAGTGGCAATAACATCAGATAGCCCGCGACAGTGCTCCCTACCGAAACCCCAAGACTCAACCAAAAAACCAAACCGTGTTTAAGCAGCACCGACAACAGTAGAAAAAACAGCAACGACGGCAGCACCAACCAAAAAATCTGATTGGAAAGCGCAGCAATTTGTAAGGATTCAACGCCATCAAAATGCATCCAGATTATTGCCATCAACGAAGTAAGCGGCAGCGAAGCAATCAATGCTGCAAAACCGCTATGACGTTTGGCAATTTCCGAAATAAGTACGATGATGACTGCGGAAACAGAGAACTTAAGAATGTAATAAAGCATTACAGTGCGTTTTATGCTCCAAACGACTGATCCAGCAACGTATTATCCAGCTTGCCGGCGCGGAAACTTTTGCCTGATTCCACCGCTGTCACAATAACGCTGGCAGGGCTGAACAACATCGCATCGATTTTAAAGAAGTCGTATTCATACTGTTTAAAGATGTCCGCAAACGGTTTACCGTAATCTTTAGAAGTTGAACTGGGCAATTCTTTAGCCAGTTTTTCCGCGTCTTCATCGCTGCCTTTTACAAAGATATGCACTTGGCCGGCAAACAAAATTGCATCATTGGTGCGTCCCATCGCTTTGACGAAATTGGGGTGCGGAGGACAAATAGGTGCACTGCCGCTACCGTCGATAATATTCTCTAATGGAAAATGCAACGCATGGGCCTTATGCATAGCCACTTCAAGCACTCTGGCAACCACTTGCACGCCACCGGCCAAACTGCTGGTCGGCGTAACGATGATCGTCAGTTTGGATGGATCGACTTTACAAGCGGCGGCGACTTTTTCGACAATCTCAACTGGCGGAACCGCATCGTTTTCAATCACTAAGACAGTGGAATCATTGCTATCCTGATAACCCAGTTCCTTATACAGCTCTTCGACCGGCTCCTGATTACCATCTTTCACCTTGGTCGCCATAGCCCGCGCCGGACCTGAACCTAATGCGTAATATTTGCCATGAGATAAGCTCCAGCCCGCATATTGACTACCCAGACAGCCCAGAACCGGATTACCGGTATGCACATTCACCGACAACGGCCAGTTATCCGTATAAGAGCTGTGGCTGATCGTGACAGTACCCATGCCGCCGAGACAGATTTCGGCAATGATGCGTCCCGCCTCAATTCCGCCCGGCACTTTGATGCCCGCGTCAATGACAGTGCAGCCATTGGCTAACTTTTCCACGCCTAAACGTAATTTATCGGCATTATCGAGTAAATGCTGCACCAAGGGCTGGGTCAATTTGTTAACACTGGCTGTATATTCCATGTCGATCAAAACCTTCTAGTTTATTAATGATAAATTGTTGTTTAGTCAGCAGCTGTTCCACTACAGACTGTGAGTTTTTTTGGTGCGCAATAATACTGCAAATCGGCTGTCCCGCGCGACACATATTGCCTGGTTTGGGTAAATCCATACACCAAGGCGGCCATTCGAAATGATCGGGAATGATTAAATCATGGCCGGCATAAACGATTTGATAGCCACTCTGTAGAGGCGACTTCAGTCGCCCAACTTTCGATGATTCGGCGACTGAAGTCGCCCCTACACAAGCTTGAATATGCCCGCTCAGCAAATCCTGACTATATAACTGCATGCTGGCTGAAGGGCGTGGGTTGAATCCCAAAACATAACTGCAACCATCCGCATGAATAAAATCCAGCGAATTTAAGCCTTTTAGCCCGAACACCGGAACCATTTGTTTTAGCCAGTTCGTTATCATCGCTTTGTGTGCATCCGACAAATCAGCGCTATTGACCACGCCTGAAAAAACAAACTCCTGCGTCTCGCTTAAACAAACAGTCCATTGAGTATTAAACCCGACGACATGCATATCTTGCCCATCAGCCAGAAATAATACCGAATGTGATGTACCGGCTTGAAACTTTTGCCAATAAATCGATGCAGTTTCATCGTCATCAGCATGGTAACGTTTTATCCCCAAGCCACCCTGGCTTCGCATAGGCTTAATCAACCAGCCGCCAGTACAATCAGGCTTGTTATACCCAAAGGGCATAAGTTTCGTTTGAGCAGACAAGCTGCTCAACTCAGCTTTAAAAACAACCTCAGGATGAGAAATGTTCAGCCGATCCAGCACCGAAAAAAACGCCGGTTTATCCAGCTGCGTTGCAAAGACATCAGGCTCATTGCCCAACATGATCAATCGATTATTCAGGTAATACAGGCTCTCCTGATGACACTCAAAACCGCTACCGTAAACCACATGGGTAACCGCATAATGCTTAATAAAATAATCGACGACAGGGGCTAAGTCCGGTTCGGCTAATGACGTTACTTGACGGAAATCTTTTGCATAGGCTTGTGTATCCTGATCGCCAAACAGGTCGATGACCAGCGGATTTAAACCCGCGTTTTTTGCTGCCTGAACCAGCATCCGTGCTGAACCGGCGACTATTAATATCGTTTCCAAAACCTAATCCAGGCACTCCTGAGTTGTATTACAACGTATGAACAATAAAACTTATTCATCTTCCAACTCATCTCGACTGGTTTGAATGACTGAAAAGCTTTCTGCTATTTCAAGCGCCTTTTCAACCTCTTCAATGTTGTACCCCTCAAGATGTATGATTTCTTTCGACATGGTTTGAATGATAATTTTTCGAGAACTTTTATTCTTAAGCCACTGAACAATTACCGCTGCAAGAGAAGGAATAATAGATGCTCCTCCAATAGCTTTGATAATTTCTATCACTTCACCAGAGGCAACAACCGTTCCAGGAGAAAACAAAGATTTTCTCTCATATTTTATCAAAGCTCCCTCAACCATATTCAGAAACTCATGGCTACCTTCCTTAAACAGATAAACTCTTATAGATGTTTTCATATGCTTACTTTTTCATTTTCGAGCTTAACGTAAAATAAAAACACACTAGCCAATAAAAACAGCCCCTCCACTGTT
>CAZJOY010000292.1:0-4793 GCA_964547705.1 uncultured Methylobacter sp.
AGCATTCAGGCCAGCACTCAGGAGCTGAACGATCATCTGGCCGGCACCGAATCGTTCAAGCACAAAAAAGAAGTTGCACATCTGGTCAAAAAGCACGGCTACCCAATGGTCTTATGCGTGGTCATACACCGCGAAAACATCCATCAAATGCCGCAAATCCTGGAGATGGCCGAAGAATTAGGCGCTGATTACCTGGAACTGGCGAACACCCAATATTACGGCTGGGCGCATGCCAATCGCGATTTATTGCTTCCCACAAAAGAACAATTTGAACAGGCTGAACAAATCGCCCAGGCTTTTAAAGAAAAAGTCGCCGGGAAAATGAAAATTTATTATGTGGTGCCGGACTTTTATGAAGACAGGCCCAAAGCCTGCATGAACGGCTGGGGAACCACATTTTTAACGATTGCCCCGGACGGCGTAGCTCTACCATGCCATTCCGCCCGCGAATTGCCGGGCATGGATTGCCCCAACGTCAAAGACTACAGCATCGAACAAATCTGGAACGAGTCGAAAACTTTCAATTTTTTCCGGGGCTTTGAATGGATGAAAGAACCATGCAGCAGCTGCGATGAAAAGGAAAAAGATTTCGGCGGCTGCCGCTGCCAGGCTTATTTATTAAGCGGTGATATGTATGCGGCCGATCCGGTATGCAGCAAATCGCCTAATCATCATGTTATTCAAGACGCGATAGATTCAGCCAAAGCGAGCACTTTAGCTGACAATGAGAAACCACTTATTTTCCGTAACAGCAAAAACTCGCGATTGTTGTCTTAAAAATATCTACAAGCCTTCCCAAGGCGTATATAGACCGTCGACATTAACCCCGAACATATCCAAAACCCGACCGACGGTCTCATCAACCATAGCCGCCAGCGAGTCCGATTTACTGTAAAAAGCGGGCATCGGTGGGAAGATGATACCGCCCATTTCGGTCACGCTTGCCATGTTGCGGATATGCACCAGATTTAGCGGGGTTTCGCGAGGCATAACCACTAAGCGCCTACGCTCTTTCAGCACCACATCGGCTGATCGTGAAATCAGGTTATCGCCAAACCCATGAGCGACCGCTGACAGGGTTTTCATTGAACACGGCGCGATAATCATGCCTTCTGTTTTAAAGCCGCCACTGGAAATACTGGCGGCAATATCATCAATGCCGTGAGTCACATCGGCCAGTTCAGCCAGTTCGGCTCGTTTCATACCCATTTCATGCTTTAGGTTCACTACACCGGCCGAAGAAATAACCAAATGCGTCTCCCATTGCTGCTGTGCCTGTAAAACTTGCAGCATCCTTACCCCATAAACCGCGCCGGTAGCGCCGGTCATGGCGATGATTAAACGTTTTTTTTGAGTCATTTTATGAAACAAGAGACTGATTTTATAATGGAGGCGGATTAGATTGATAAATCAGTAAGTAAGAAAACTCATTGAGGCTTTGAAATCAATGTAAATCCGTTTAATCCGTGTTCTATTTTTCCAATGTGAAAGAACTACTCCCCTGCCCTGACATCAAACTCAATCTTCCAACGACCATTGTCATTTTGGGAAACAGCCTGTAGTTCGAGCGTACCGACTTCGGTTACGGCTGCGCATAAATGCACAGGTACGACTTCTCCGGGTCTGCGGCCTTCTTCCGGCAAGGTAATTTCGATTTCATCCAACTCGTCAAGCTCTTCGTCAGTCCAGTAATCCAAACGCGTTCCGACCCTATCCTCGCGCCGGGTATGGGATGCAAAAAAGCGAAAACGTACCGGCTCCCCAATCACCAGACCGCATTCATCATCCGGCAATTCCTGCTGGGTGCCTTCTTCCATGCCGAACGGGGCAATACATAAAGCCTGAATCTCCGGCGCCATGCCCGGTACGGCAGGCATCGCACTTTCTATACCGACATAATAAGAAGCGGCGGTACCGCCTTTAATACGAACACCTTTGCCTTTACGAACATAGCCATAGTAAGCGGCGCCACGAGCAACAGCCAGATCAAGGTCTGCACCCTCCAATAATCGGGCTTCAGGCGCTTGTTCCGTAGTCAACCATGAATTTAGCACTTCCATTAATCGTTCAGCCAAAGTATCGGCTTTTAACACGCCACCATTAAACAACACAGCAGAGGGATGCAGGAAGCTCGCATGTTCAGGCAGATTGATGTCTTTAAGCTCGTCCGTAGCACTTTGCTGTTTAGCCAGAAACGCCGCCAGATGACGAGTAATGGCGGCATCCTGAGCGTAAGGCAAGCCCGCCGTTCTTAAGCCGGTGCGAGCACGGCTTATCGGCCTATCGCTGACCGCCACCTTGGGCAGAAAACCTTCAACCAGAACACGATTGACTTCTTCCCTGGTTAACTCGGTACGCAATGTGCCGCCGATTAAAGATGAACCCCTGCTCGCAACCACCAGCGGGATATTATCAAGCTCGGTATGATTGAAGAGCTTTTCTTTGGCATCCCGGCAACTGTGGGTCAAGGCCTGAAGCTGCCATGCTTCTAAGCGTTTGCCGTCTTTTTCCAGCTTGGCTTTTACGGTATAGGCCAAAGCCAAATCCATATTGTCGCCGCCTAACAGAATATGATCACCAACCGCTACCCTGGTCAGTTCGAGATTGCCTTCTTGTTGAGTAACGGCTATTAACGATAAGTCGGTGGTGCCACCGCCGATATCCACTACCAGGATAATATCGCCAACTTCCGCTTGTTTGCGCCAATCACCGTGGCTTTTTTCTATCCAACTATATAACGCTGCCTGCGGTTCTTCCAGCAAAATAGCCTGATCCAAACCCACGGCGCGCGCCGCTTCAACCGTTAATTCCCGTGCCGCTGGATCGAATGAGGCCGGCACTGTAATAACAACATCTTGTTGATCCAGCGGCGACTTCGGGTGCAGACTTTGCCAAGCATCACGCATATGTTGCAGATAAGCGGTAGTGGCCTGGAATGGCGAGACCCGTTCAACTTCATCAGGTGCTTCAGCCGGTAAAATGGGAGCTTTGCAATCGACGCCGGCATGACACAGCCAGCTCTTGGCGCTAGATACCAAACGTATCGGCGTCTTGCTTCCTAAGTTACGGGCAATTTCCCCAACCAGATAATCCGGTTCTGCAGTCCAAGGTAATGAAGTAGAACCTTCTGCAAGCTCAGCTTCATGAGCCTGATATAAAAATGATGGCAACTGTTGTTTATCTTCAACCGAACCGGGAGACGTCAGTTGCGGTATGGTCATGACTTGCGGCGAAAACTCTTCATCGTCGATATTCTCCAGATTGGCATAAGACAACACGCAATGCGTGGTACCTAAATCGATACCGACGGAAAATCGTTTGCCATTTTGCGTTTGTTCAACAGCAACGCTTTCGTCCGGCTGAACTTCTGATTCCGCCACCGCCGTATTTTCTTCGACAGCTTTCGGTTGTGGACTAAATAAATCTTTCATAACTCAACCTCAGCTGGAGCAACAATAGCAGCATTATGCCCTGCCGTCAGCTTGGGCAACCTGATACTGGTAACTTGCCAGCCCTTATGAACTAGTGTACCGGTAAAAGGCGCGCTACCGACAATATTACCGGTTAAACGCACAGCAGCGGCATCAAAGCCCTGCGGCAAAGTGACTTTACTGCTTTCCTGCTCACTGCGAACAGCGTCTAAAGTAAAGTGTTCGTTAATGGCTTTATTACATCCTTCATGCACGACACGGGCGGCAACACCAATATCGGCATCGCTGTAAGCTGCAATATCCTCTTTAATAAAATCAATAAAGCGTGCTTCTTTTTGCAGCAAACCCAACAATTGCAAGGCAGCGTCGGGAGTCGCCTCTTTTAAAACAACAGGCTCTGGAGCAGGTGCATGGACCATCTTTTCAACTTCGACGATTTTCTCGACAATTTTTACGATCGGTTCAGGCGCTGGCGCAGCTGGCTGAATTTCCGGTTTCTTCTTGCTACGCGCCAGACTGATCACCATCGACAGCAGTAGCACGATCAAAATCAGTGACAATACGGCAACAGTACCTGCCAAACAAACGTGCCACAAATCAAAGGTGGTGGGTTTTAATGTTAAATCAATTGCATAATTATTCATTACTCAAGGCTCTTTTAGTTATTATTGTTGACCAGATTTACGCGCCGCTTCATTAAACATCATGCCTTGCAGTACGTTACGGGTAGTTTGCATCCGCATCTGTTTTAAATGGCGGTCGGCAATAGTATCCGGCACTTTTTCAGCCAGATAAATTTCACGCATTTGGGATAAGACTGACTCACACTGTTTCATGATTGCTTCAGTCGCCCGACGACTCTCCTGCTCCTGATAAGTGGGCTTTTGCATTTCGCCTGCAACACACTTTTTATATTGATATTGAGCATCCTGAATTTTCTTAATTGTGGCATCGGAAAGAGTAGTATTGTGCCATTCATTTTTAGAGTCATCAGCAAAAGCTGTTATTGCCGACAACAAAATAGTTAAGAAAAGAATCTTGTTCATGGTATTTCCCGAAATTGGTTAATAGGACTCTGAATGCTTGATTTTACGCGAACTGATCAAAATTAAATGACATTTCTCAGATGAGGTTATGCTTATAAATTTTGTTATTACTGAGAATGCGGCCAATTTTCTGAGTTTCAAGGTTTAGGGCCTACATGGCACGCTTTTCTTCCCTCTGAAGCTGGGCCGGTGAAGTCAAGTAGGGATCAGGGCACGCTGACGCGGGCTTTGTACCCAGCGCCACCGGCCCTAGCGACGTTACAAAGCGATAGTCAAAAAAAAACCCAAGCGGTTAAGCTTGGGTTTTGATTTAAGA
>CAZJOY010000293.1:0-4783 GCA_964547705.1 uncultured Methylobacter sp.
CGCAACAAACACTTTTTCGGAATCTACAAACTCGCGAAACGAACCGCTGTTTTCATAGGAAACATTCATCCGATACAGCAAGTCCTTATTGTTAGTCAAAGGCCCTGTCGCATCGATACTGGTACGATAGAAATCAAATGATCCGGCTTGCTGTTGCAGCGAATAATACTCAGTCTCCAATGGCTTTTTAGTGACAACATTAACCATGCCTCCGGGTTCGACCCGTCCGTACAGCATCGCCGCCGGCCCTTTAAGCACTTCCAGGCTTTGCACGTTCGCCATGGCGCGCGTTCCGTCTGCGCCTCCGTTAGTGTCGATGCGCATGCCGTTGCGAAAATAGTTAAAGTTGAAAAAACCGCGTATGGTGATTTGGTCGGAAATCCCGCCTGCGCCTTGACCGGTAGTGACGCCGCTGACCAATTTCACCGCCTGATCAAGTCTGGTGGATTGTTGATCATCAAGTACCGCTTTCGGAAGCACTTGGATATTCAGCGGCGTTTCCATGATCGGCGTGTCGGTTTTGGTGGCAAAGGTGGAATTGGTAGCGGCATAATGCTTGTCATACGGTTCATTAGGGTCGTATTTGGCTTTGCCGGTCACTGTCATCGTTTTTAACGTAACCGGATTAGCCTTATTAAGTTGCTCCAGAGCCTTCTCCAGCGTGACTGTATGGGTTCCTGTTATTCGATAACTTAACCCGCTTCCGCTCAGTAGCCTCTGCAAAGCCTGTTGCGGCGTGTAGTTGCCGTTAACCGCAATGGAACGTGCGTCTTTCGCCAATCCGGCAGGAAAACCGACTTGCCAGTCGCTAGTTGCGATGAAGGTGTTGAGCGCATCCGCCAAAGGTAGCGCGGGAATGTTGAAACTGAGCGTTGCGCCCTGCGTATTCGCGGCATTTTGCGCTGCTGTGTCGGCGGCCAGTACCGGCAGCGGCAAGTTGAATGCGGGTAATGCTAGAGCAATGGCAATAGTCAGTTTGCGCAATGTGTAAGGCGCATGAGGGTGAACCTGCGGCATGAATACTCCTACTTAATAGTGTCGTTAGTTAGCGCGTTGGCAGCACCACGCACAAGTAACGAGACGTATCAGCAGAGTTAACACACACTTACGGGGGATTTTTTTTCGAATGAAGTTGCGCTGAATAACGGTCAGCTTAAAACAGAGTATCCAATCGTTCTAACAGGTCAGTAACACCAATGAAGATTTAGCCTTTCAACACAGTCAAATACGGCGACAGATTGATCACCCTCGCTCCGGTAATGTCGGCCAAGGCGCGAACAATGGCAGCGGTACTTTCCAGCTTGTAGTTGCCTGTGACGCGGATTTGGGCGAGCTTGGCGTCGGTGATAACGATAGCGCCGGGATGATAGCGGTCGAGTTCGGCGATCACCTCCGCCAGCGGTTGATCCTGAAAGATCAACCGGCCGTTAAGCCAAGCAAAAGCTCGGCCAGCGTCGATATCGGTAACTGTGGCAACGCCCTGGCCGGTAATACTGGTGTGCTGCCCCGCCGTAAGTTGGCGGCTGTCGCCTTGTTGTCCGGCGCAGACGACAATGCCACTTTCTACATCGATCTGGGTAATATCGCCGGTTTTGACGCTAAAGCGGGTGCCGACTACCCGCACCGTGCCTTGATCTGTCTCGACGATAAACGGCCGAGTTTTGTCGGGCTGCACTTCAAAATAGGCCTCCCCGCTGAGTATTTTTACTCCGCGTCGTTCGCCGACGGTGTTGAACGCCAGCGCAGTATCGGTGTTCAACGTGACAGCCGAGCCATCGGACAGCACGATTCGGCGTTGCTCCCCGGTGGAAGTCAGCGCATCGGCTTGCCAGCGTTCGATCAAGCCCGAGCTCAGTAACAGCCAACCGCTCGTCAATGCTATGCAGGCTGCGGCGGCCCAGCGTTGCGGGCGTAATCTTTGTTGCCTTTGCGGCAGAGGAATCGCCGCGTATTGACTCAACGCCACATTCAGCGCCGGAGACTGCCACAGCTGAGCGACTTTGTCGTAAGCCGCTTGATTTGCAGGACTCGCTGCCAGCCAGTCGGCAAATTCAGCCCGATCATGTTGATTAGCTTTGCTATCCTGTAAACGGGCGAACCAAGCCAATGCTTGATCTTGCGTTTTGCTTAAGGAAGGAATCGATTTCGATTCGGCGTGTAAAGACATAGGGTGTACAACTTAGATAATTTTGCAAAAGTCTATCATTTTTAGACGTGCGCAATATGCAAAATCCACACTTTAAAACGGCGATTCGTCTTGTGCAGACAGCAAGTGGGCAAGAGCAACGTGCACGTTTTTTTCCACCGCGCTACGGGAAATGCCGTAATACCGGGCGATACGTTCGTATGTCCAGTGATGAAACTTATGCAGCACCAGAATTTGGCGGCGACGCTCCGATAAGCCATTCAAGGCGTCAAGCATCAGCTCGACCTGCTGGCCGTCGTCGGTTTGCTGTTCCGGAGTAGGCGCGGATGAAGGAATATATTCCAGCAAATCATCAGTATCTTCGTTGTATTTTGGCCGGATATCATCGCTACGCTGACGTATTTTTTCTTTGCGCAGATGGTCTAGCGCCAAATTGTGGGCAATCTGGTAAAGAAACGGATGCGGGTAGCTTATTTCCTGTTTTTTTGAAGCATTCAGCATTTTTAAATAAGCCTCGTGCGCCAGATCTTCCGCCGTTTGCGGACAGCCGACAATACGGTAGATAGTTTGAATTAATGATTGCCGATGATTTAAAAACAAGTCGTTGATATTGAAACTAAGGCTGGTCATAACGATAATTTTTCTAACAAATTGAAAATGCCTTCCCGGAAGATTCAAACAGTCAGCAATAACCAAGCCAATCGTTAGGGGATTGATATTGAATAGAGTTATTCGTTGGGGAGACTAGAGGATCACGGCATATGCCTTACTGACTAGGTGAAATGACACAAAAAGCCCGTGTGCGCCGGACGGTTTTGTTAAAATCGCCAGACTGTTTGGCAATAGTTTGTTCCGGCTTATTTAACCGATTTTTTCTTATACGCTCTGCGCTTTTGCAGCCAGCGGATTACGCCGGTGACGAACAGCAGCGGGCCTGCCAGTCCGGTAATGAACACCAGTATCCGCTGACGGAGGCTATCGACAGGGCAGTCTCCGTTTCAATCCACGCGCCTACACGAGGCGCGACACGATAGCTACGCTCTTTGGCAAATTCAACAAGTTTCAATCCACGCGCCTACGTGAGGCGCGACGGCGTATGCTTAACCGGTTGAATTTAACGGCTGAAAAGCCGAATATTCGCGAACCGTTCCAAACATCTGCCAAAAGCATTTTAAATCATTTTTCAATCAACAAAAAACACATACCAATCAACGCATTACAAAAAAAACATAAAATACCGGTTTTTCTGCTCGCTTCAGGTTCGCACGACAACGATAACAAGCCGTTTAATTCGATACGACGGGCTCAGCCATCGCGCCATATCCATTCTGCATTGGCGTTTCTCTCCTGATTTTCTCAATATGTAACCGTCCACTCAATTGCCGAATCATATAACGAACCGGCATCGGGAAACGTCAACAAGATGTTCCGGGCAAGGCATCAGTCATGCTTTTCAACAAATTAAAAGTCGAACGTCGCCTGAATAGGGACAAATCTGCTAGAATAAGCTTTTATTTTCAAAATCCTAAAAACGCTCAATGGCGCTTAAGTCAACCATCTATAAAGCCGACTGTCAGATTTCAGATATGGACAGAGGCTATTATCAATCGCATAACCTGACCATTGCCCTGCACCCTTCGGAAACCGAAGAGCGCATGATGGCGCGTCTGTTGGCTTTTGTAATGAATGCCGATGAACAACTGCAATTCACTAAAGGCCTGAGTACCGATGATGAACCGGAGCTCTGGCAAAAAAACCTGACCGACGACATTGAATTGTGGATCGATATGGGCATGCCTGATGAAAAGCGCATCCGCAAAGCGTCCAATCGTGCCGATAAAGTCATCGTCTACACCTACGGCGGGCGCAATAATGTTTGGTGGAACCAGCTTCAACCGAAGCTGGATCGCTTTAAAAACCTGACCGTTATTAATTTACCTAAACAAGCGACCGATCAGCTCGCACCGATGGTAAAGCGCACCATGCAATTGCAAATCAGCATTCAGGATGGGCAGGTTTGGGTCAGCGACGATCACAACACGGCCAATATAGTGCCCGAAACATGGCTTAATTAAAAAGCATTCACCACGAACGACTGCATGGAGGCAGGAGGTAGAGCAACGCAGGGAGCGGTTGCCGAGAGCAATGCAGGAGCAATTGCCGAGACACGAAGGGTACGAAGAATATATAAATAAAACTTCGTGCTCTTCGTGTCTTCGTGGTGAATTAATCCCTTAACAATCCAACAATCTTTTACCTTTACTCTTCGGAACAAAAACTTGATCTCTACAGCTAACATCACCATGCAGTTCGGGGCTAAACCCCTGTTTGAAAACGTCTCGGTCAAATTCGGCGACGGCAACCGTTACGGCCTGATCGGCGCGAACGGCTGCGGCAAATCGACCTTCATGAAAATATTGAGCGGCGATTTGGAACCGTCGGCGGGTAACGTCAGCATCAGCCCCAATGAGCGCTTGGGTAATTTGCGCCAGGATCAATTCGCTTATGAAGACCAGCGCGTGCTGGATGTGGTGTTGATGGGCCACGCCGAAATGTGGGCGGCGATGTCCGAGCGCGACGCCATTTACGCCAACATGGAAGCGACCGAAGACGATTATATGCATGCCGCCGAGCTTG
>CAZJOY010000294.1:0-4759 GCA_964547705.1 uncultured Methylobacter sp.
GCCCATTGCGGCTCGATTTTGCAGAGTTGATTAAGCGCCTCACCGATGATTTCGAACTGACGCTCGACGGCGGAACGCAACAACCGGTCGCCGGCATAGTCCTCGAAGGTTTTGCCCGCTACGAATTCCAGTATTGCGGCGGCAGCTTCCCTGGCATCCCAAAGATAAGCCCGTGGATCACGCTGCATAGACGACTTCGCGGCTTCGATTGACACTGGCTTGAACATAGGGATTACGCAGGGCAGAGGATTCCGCCAGATCAACGGTTCGCCCCAAGATTTGCGACAAGTCAGCTTGTAATCCAAAAAAAGCCTTTAGCGTAGGACTATCGGCAGACGGTGAGAACTCCACCAAAAAATCGGCATCGCTGCTTTCCGGGGCGAAATCGGTTCCTCGCGCGGCTGAACCAAATACTTCAAGCCGTTGCACGCGATAGCGTCGGCAGAGTTCAGCAATGGCGGACTGATGTTGATGAATAAAGGTGTGCATTTTTAATGCCTCCTTAGGTTTATGTGAAGCTGGTTTGATAATTCTTGTTTCCGGCTGGTAGCTTTTCAGTTTAATCGGTGATGCTCATTGCCGCAATGCCCCGGCTAATTCAATGGTACGCATAACGTACCCTACATGACTTGGTTGTTTAACGCTGACATTCACGAGCTTTTAATGTCTGGTTCGGACTCATCAGAAAGAAGGGAATTAATTAAATCATGTGCGCCGGAAGCTTTGTATTTTATAGCCTCCAATAAATCCCTGAGTATTTCTTCTTCTGGAAATCTCCAAATTGGATTTCCATAATTATCAGTTATTTCTAGAGCTATTTCAGAAACCCACACAGTCTCTTTAACTGGATTAAGGTAATCCTGTATAGAAAATCTTATTGACGGTGTAATTATTTGTAGAGTTTTATATTTTCTTTTGTATATCCTAAGTCGTTTTTCTTTATAAGAAGTAGAGAAAACGAAGCTTATGATTTCATTTTCATATGTTGTTTTAACCTTATTTGGATCAATTGGAGTCCAATTTATTTTCCCTTGTTGGGTAAGAAACAACAGTTTTGCAATTGCTTCTAAGTTTTTGTCTTGATTGTCAGACATTTTTATTTCTCCCATCTAGCATCTTCATGCCTATTTTTACATTCCGCTGCGAGCCTATACAATAATAAGTATATGTTTTGTATGGACTCTTCTTGTGTACTTGTGCCGTTACGGTTATTATTGAATGAAGGAAATATTTGAATACGGTCCCTCCAATTATTCCTACCAGTCAAAACACGAATTTCTGTAATAAGTGAGTTTGCTTGCTTTTTCAATGAACCGTCAACTTTTCGGGTTAGAGATAACAATTCTACTTCTGCGTTAACCAATATTTCATTTAATGCTCTATCAATTCCGTCGAACGAATTGAGCTGTATCGAAATTTTGGATGCTATATCGGTTAAACGTTCAATAATCTCTGGAACCCTCGCATTAAAAATATAAAATTTGCGTATTTTATTGATTGTAAACATAACATAGAGAGTCATAAAAAAACTCAATATTGTTACTACTGTGGCAAAAGCTGTTATTTCCTTGCAGAGAAGAAAGGTAATTATTGCGTCAAAAGTCATATGTTCTAATTTTAATTATCTCCCTGTTATTGATGCTTGATTCACAACAACCATCAATAACAGGGAGAAGTAGGTCCATAGGGTGCGCTTCAAGCGTCCAACACATCTACTGGCTCAAAAATCGGTAAACTGATTAGGCCACTCTGTACTAAGCATTTCAGGGTAAAATGACTCAATAACGGCTTTCTTCAATAAATCCATTTGCATCGCCTTTTGGTATGCAGCGGCAAATGACTTTGAAAAGTAGTTATTTCTTTCCGCTGAGTAAGCTGCGGCTAAGCACACGGGATGCGGGCCGATCTCTTTTAGAAGACCCCGCCAAGTCTCCCACTCATCTTTTGTAATGAAGTTTTCATCTGTTAAATCAAAACCATTGTGCATATGATACATATAAGCCTCGCAATGAAGATAGAGGCGTCTTAGTGTATCAGCCTCCTCAGTTACGAAAGAGTTGGATCCCCAGATGAATTCATATAACTCCTTAACATTTTTTACATTGAGTGTATCCGGGAGCAAGTGCTTCGCATCCCCATATGCTGAAATAGCCAATTGAGTTTGAATATAAGCCGCTACATTGCTGTCCTTAGGAGCAGTAGCATAGATTCTACGTAGAACAGAATCCGTCATCTCCATTTTAGCAATCTCTCGCTCCGCTCCATACAATTGAGCGCGAGCTTCAGCTCTATTTATCATTTTGTACTCTTCAATTGCTTCCCAACCGATATAGGCCGCGATAACCGTAGCCACGGCTGAAATGGTTGCAGCAGCGAAAGTAGCCCAATATACAGTCCTTTTTACAATCTTGTTCATGTAGTGACTCCCCTTGATATAAACGTGAAGGTACGGGGTGCGCTGCTCTGGGAACTTAAACGAAGCCACCTAACCTTAGATAAAAAACAGAGTTTCAAAGCTGCCAACGGATAGAGCTTTCCCTTGACTGGCTTGTTAAGCCGGACAGGGCCGGAAGATATTCAGAGGTACGAAACTCATTGCTCACAATTGATGCGCTTCACTATGTTCAGTAGAATCTACGGGATACGATAGAGTAAAAGGTTGTCTATGTATGTAAGCCTAAGATGAAATTTTTGTAAGCCTATCCGACTGCCAAAATCTCAAAGACTGACCTCATTCAAATCTCTAATGCGCTCTCAAAAAGTTATGGGGCTTGCATTGTGCAAAAGTGGCTTTGCAGTTGCTACCAAGGAAATTGGATTGAGTCTTCTTATCAAGACATAACTCCACTCCAGTTCCCGGCAGAACCGCGCAAGGAGGCTGGTTTTCAATTAGGAAAAGTCCAAGCCGGATTGGAACCTGATAACTGGAAACCATTTGATGACGTGGGTGCCGGCACAAAAGAAATTCGTATTCGTGCGATGCTGCCGGTATTTATCGCGTGATGTATGTGGCCAAGTTTGAGGAGGCTATCTATGTTTTGCATTGCTTCCAAAAGAAAATCGAAGCGACAACGAAACAAGATAAAGCTATTGCAGAAGCCCGTTACCGTGCCGTTGTAAGCAAAAGAAAAGAGGATAAACATGGCTATTGATACTGAGATTCGCCATATCACCAAACCGGGTGCCAATCTGTTTTTGGAGCTTGGCTTCGATTCAACCGAAGCCACCCATTTTCAGGCTGTATCACAGCAGCGCATCAGCGACACCAAGGCTCTCAAAGAACAGCTCATGAATGAATTGTCGAATTGGATTGCCGATAATCATCTGAAGCAAGCCGAGGCCGCCGAGATATTAATGGTTTCCCGCCCGCGCATCTCCGACTTGGTGAATAAAAAAACCAGCAAGTTTACTATCGATACCTTGGTGGATATGCTAAGCCGAGTCGGCAAGTCAGTTAGGCTTGCGGTTGGCTAACCGCTACTTTTTTGTCGTTCCCACGTAGCACACGTTACTGTTATTAATTTAAGCGCTGTAGGAGCGGGCCATGCCCGCGTAAAGGATCTACTGCGGCCCAAACTGCTGTTCTTGAAGGGATATTGTTGAACGGGGTCAGTTTTTCTGGAACGGACTAAGTCCATCAGGTTCCGGTTAAGTGATTTAAGAGTCTAGGCGTGTTTTAAAAACACACCCTATTTTAATTACTCATCATCTCAAGTTACGCACCATGAACAACGTTATCAAGCTATTTGAATGGCTTAAAAAATTATTGTTATGGATAACAAAGGTTTTTTATATTTTCCTTATGATAGTTATATTGAGCATTTTATTGTTTGCTAATTATAGTAGGGATAAAGTTGGTATTATATTTATGTTTTCAATATTCATGTTTTTATCGTGGCTGTTTCATATTTGGGTAAAGAATACAAAATATATTGGTTTTATATTGGCATTAACCTTTTATTGGGCAATATGGATTTATGTCCCTTTTTTACATTCAGTTCTTGAAGGTACTAGTCAAGCGTTTATCAATTTCATTAAGTATTTGTTTTCATTAGCTGCGTAGGTTGATGACATGGACTCCTCACTCTGGTGCAGTAAAAACGCCCGTTACAAAAACCACCTCAACACTCTTGCCGGGGAAGAATAACTATCCAACACCGGCAACATTCATAAGCTCTGGGATCAATCGTGTGTTGCTGGCTGACGCTCTGATACATGCAAATATCGGACATAAACAGTTTCTCCAATCGTTACTAAAAAATAAAAGTCTTAATTCCACGAGCCGGTATTGAGGTTTTAGTCTGTAATCCCTCGTTCTTCAGCACGAAGTCAATTGTCTGCTCGGTGCGGTTCAAGACCACTACGGCCACGCTCCCATCAACATTCAAAAACGCACTCGCTTCAAGGCTGTCCAGGGTTTTGGCGCAGGCCACCCGGCGAGCCCCTGGCCGGATGAAACGAGAAAAATGGCCGATGTAGTAATAAGAGCTTTGGTAGAGTATTTCTCCGGCTTTAGTGTCGGCAATAATCGGCGCGCTGCAGAAATTGCCGACATGGTTAGGACCGCCCGTTTCATCCAGAACCATGTTCCAGTCCACCCATGCCTCGGTCCAGCGGTTAAGATCGTTTATCATCGAGTGGGCATAACGCTCTCCGGTATCCCACGAACCCAGATGCGGCCCGCATTCCTGGCAACCTTCGGTGAAAATCAGGTGTTTGTCGGGATAGGCGTCATGAGTCAGTTGCACGTTGTCGAAGT
>CAZJOY010000295.1:0-4702 GCA_964547705.1 uncultured Methylobacter sp.
GCGACGGCTAAAACGCCGGACGCTTCACCACTCCAACACATATAACTGACCTTTTTTTAATTATTAAATACTGTCTAATGATGAATCAGTAGCAGTAATGTTTTTTGTTGGCTATGCGTTAGAGCGATATGAATCAACAGATGATTGATAGCCGACGCAGCTATAGCCTTGTTTTGTAACCCGCCGGCAGGAACATTATGTGATCGAACAAACGGTTGTAAACCTGCTCATTGTATTACAAATAGCCGGGAATTGAGAAAGGCTAATCCAATATGGAGAAGTAGTTTCAAGTGGGCAACTAAATACCTCTATAACCCGAAGTGATCGGGTAGCGCCGGTCGCGGCCGAACGCCCTGCCGGTAATCCTGATTCCCGGAGGGGATTGCCTGCGTTTATATTCGTTGCGGTCTACCAAACTGATAGCTCGTGCCACGTCTTCGCGCCTGAATCCGGCAGCGATGATTTGATCGGCGGATTGATCCTTTTCGATATAACGTTCAAGTATTGGGTCTAATACGTCATAAGGCGGCAAGGAATCGGCATCGACTTGGTCGGGGGCAAGCTCGGCCGAGGGTGGACGGGTAATGACCCGTTCCGGTATTACCGGCGATAACGAATTGCGATAGCGCGCCAATCGGTAAACCAGCATTTTGGGCACGTCTTTGATCGGCGCAAAGCCGCCCGACATGTCGCCGTACAGCGTTGCGTAGCCGACGCTCATCTCGCTCTTGTTGCCGGTGGTTAATAACAGCTTGCCTTGCTTGTTCGACAGCGCCATTAAAATCACGCCGCGGCAACGCGCCTGGATGTTTTCTTCGGTGGCATCTTTGGCCGTACCGACAAAAATATCTGCGAGCATGCCGGTGAACGCATTAACCGCAGGTTCTATCGGAATAATATGGTAGTGAACGCCTAAAGCTTTTGCTTCCAGTACCGCATCTTCATTGCTCATATCTTGCGTATAGCGCGACGGCAGCAGTACGGCTTCAACGTGATCGGCGCCCAACGCGTCAACAGCTAAAGCCAGAACCAGCGCCGAATCGATGCCGCCTGACAAGCCTAAAATCGCACCTTGAAAGCCATTTTTTCGCACATAATCTTTAATGCCCAATACCAGTGCTTGATATTCGCTGGAAACCTCATTATAGAGAGGTGCGCAGGTGCTTTTTACGGGGCTGTTGCTTTCAAACTCGACCACACTGATTTGTTCTTTAAACTCGGCAGCGCGAAAAACGATTTCTCCCTGCGCATCAACGACAAAAGACGCGCCGTCGAAAATCAATTCATCCTGTCCGCCGATTTGGTTGACATAAACCAACGGAATTTGCGCGGTTTTAACCTGACTGCAAATAGTAACTTCGCGCTGGTGGATTTTTCTGGAATTAAACGGTGAGGCATTAATGGTCAGCAGCAACTCGGCTCCTGCTTGTTTATTGTCGTCAATAATGCCCAGCTTCCAGACATCTTCACAAATGGTCAAACCTATAAATGTGCCGTTGAACTCAAACACGCAAGGCTGGGTGCCGGCGATAAAATAACGTTGCTCATCAAACACGCCATAATTGGGCAAAGCCCGTTTGCGATAACAGGCCAGAATCGCGCTCTGATGCAATACCGCCGCGCTGTTATAAAGTTTGTCGCCATCGCGTTCGGGAAAGCCGACGACCATTGCAATACCGGTAACGCGGTCGGCCAGTTGGTACAGCGCGTTATTGGCCGCGGTAATAAAGTCGTCGCGCAATAACAGGTCTTCGGCAGGGTAGCCGGTCAGAGTCAGCTCTGGAAAAACGATCATATCCGCGCCCAATTCATCACGGGCGTGGATGGCGGCTTGAGCGATGTTATCGACATTGGCGGCGATGTTACCGACCAGGAAATTGGTTTGGGCTAGGGCTATTTTTAGGGTCATTGAAGGTTACAATTCGTATTACGGTCTTTGGCTTAGATTTTGTAGTTGGGTAAAAAAATCCCTAAAAATAGGACATTTTTTAGCTACAACATCAGGCTTTAAAGAATCATGAAGTAAAAAAGGCGTATGTTTTGCTTTTGAATAAACAGTTTGATTTATTTGTTGCTGCGAAGATTCGATCAGAAGAGCAGAAAGCTTATCGTGGCAAGATTTTTTACTTTCATCATAAAAGCTGAACGTTTCCGGCGTATCAAAAGAGACAGCTTTATCGTTCAACCAATGCTGCATGGCTTTATGGTTTTGCCTAAAGTCGATATGCCTGGCGACGGTATTCTCCCAATCCGCAATCACCCATGCTTCCAGTTCAGGTGCGGCAAAGCCGATAATCCGTCGAATCTCTTTAAATGCCCCGTTTCCGGCTTGATTAACGGTATCGTCAAATAGCTTTTTCCTTTCAACATTACAACTGCAATCTAAATCATCCATAATTAATATCGCATCGGGCGGACTCTGATATTTAATTTTATCGTCCAATTTAGCTTTAATTTGCTTAGCAAAATCTTTACCTGTTTTACCTAGTACATCATTAACGGTATTAGGCTTGACTCTACCAGGGGGGCGTTTATTTCTTACAGGCGTAATTCTGTGGAAAGTAAAATCGGGAAAATGTTTTTCAAAAAAATGAACTATGCCTCTTATGTCGCCTTCCCGTTCGCCTAATTCAGATTCTCCACCGCCGGCAAGCAACCAAATTACCAAGGCCAGCCCCCGATAAGATCATCGCCAGTTCGATATAAATCACCCAATTGCCAGCCCTCCGCTATTTTGTCTTTTATGATAGCTTCAGGCAGTTTTTGCGCTTTAAAATGTCCTTTTGGCTGAGTTTTTTCAAAACAAATCACATCGCTAGCGCAATCGGTAAAGTAATCCAATAAATCGGGACTATGCGTTGAAATGATAATCTGGGTTTTTTGTGAGGCTTGCTTTATCCAGTTCGCTAAAATACCCATCCAGGCGATATGCAAACTTAGTTCAGGCTCATCAATGACTAATAACGTAGGCAGTATGGGCGAGTGCAAGATGGTCGCCCAGCACAACATGCGTACGGTTCCGTCTGACATATCATCTAAATAAAAAGGCTCTTCCATGCCATCAAAATACCAGCGCACTGTTAACGACATACCTTCCCTAGAGGCTTTGAGGCGCTTGGTCATCGGCAATATTTCTTTCATCGCATTATTAATACGCTCATCAAAATCAATGCCGTATTTTATATGATTGCTTAAATTGTCTAAAACGGCAGGCAAGTTTTCACCCGATTTGGCAAGAATCACATCGCTTGATCCTACTTTGGGTCTCTCGCCTCGAATTTTTGCTAAATCCATTTCATTGGTATTGTAAAACTGCCATTTTTTGACTGTATCCTCTAAATCACGGCTGGCTTTGTATAAAGGAATTTGTTCTGGCGAAAGTATTCCTTTTTCTATTAATAGCCTTGGAATAGCGATTAACGATAATTCATTCGTAGGTATTTCTTCCAAGTTCTCAGAACGAGAAAAATATTTTCCATTTTTCTCATCCCTTACAAAAACGACACCTTTACCACTTGGATTATGACTTCGAAAATAAGGTGATAATTTTAAATCAGTATCTAACCTTATATTTCTTAGCATTTCTTTATTAATAAATACAATAGATTTATCTATATAAAGCGATAACTCAAATATCATTCCACCTGCTGAATGCAAATAAGGAAACTCAAACTTCAAGTCAACTGTTGCTGATTTATTAATATAAGCGTCTAAAATATTATATTTAAGTTTAGATAATGCATCTTGAAATGCGGTAACCCCTCTGCTTTCCAAATCAGAACTTGGTGTTAAGCAGTTTTTAAAAAACTCCAGTATCGCTACCAAGTTGCTTTTACCGGAACCGTTTGACCCGATCAAGATATTCAGGTTATTTAAGACAACACCGTCTTCATTAATCAAGTTCCGGTAATTTTTAGTAGTGATTTTCGAAATTACTTTAGTGTTTTCCATAATTTTTTACTGAGCAAATACGCGGCAAATGCGTCTCTGCAATTAACCTTATAAACATCCCTTCATCGCCACGCCAATATCCGTAGGCGAACTCACGACTTCAATCCCCGCCGCTTTAAGCGCCGCAACTTTGCCTTCCGCAGTGCCTTTGCCGCCGGTCACAATCGCGCCGGCATGGCCCATGCGCTTGCCGGGAGGCGCGGTTTGTCCGGCGATATACGCAACCACAGGCTTGGTGACGTGCGCTTTGATATATTCCGCTGCATCTTCTTCCTCGCCGCCGCCGATTTCGCCGACCATCACGATGCCTTTGGTTTGTTCGTCGGCTTGAAAACGGCTCAGCACATCGACGAAATTCATGCCGTGGATCGGATCGCCGCCGATACCGACGCAGGTGCTTTGCCCTAAGCCTTGTGCGGTGGTTTGATGCACCGATTCATAAGTTAAAGTGCCCGAGCGCGACACGATGCCGATTGAGCCGGGCAGATGGATCTTGCCGGGCATGATGCCGATTTTGCATTCGCCGGGGGTGATCACGCCGGGACAATTCGGTCCGACTAACAACGCGCCGGTACCTGCCATCGCCGCCTTAACGCGCAACATTTGCAATATGGGTATCCCTTCGGTGATGCATACGATCAGCTTAATCCCGGCATCGACTGCTTCCAGAATGGCGTCGGCTGCATAAAAAGGCGGCACGTAAATCACGCTGGCGGTGGCGGCGGTGTCGTTCACTGCGTCCTGTACGGTG
>CAZJOY010000296.1:0-4687 GCA_964547705.1 uncultured Methylobacter sp.
TGACTGGCGCTTTGCGCTTTGCCGTCCCGCCATTCCTGAACATACCAGGATTCCGGCGCTTTGCCCTGATAGGCCATAATCGGCATCCAGGCATAGACCCTAACCCTTGCTTTAGTTTTTAATTGCCAGGCAACTCGGCTGAATAAATCCTGTTTTACCGGCAAATGGCGATTCGGGAAATATAACGCATCTGCATTGCCATCTCCGTCAGGATCGGCATAGGCTTGTAGATAAACGGTATTGATGTGCATATCTTTGATGCGCTGAATCACGGCATCGAGATTATGCTCGCTTTGCTTGGGATCTTTATCGTAAAGATAATCCATATCCAGATGCGCTACCCGTAAAGACTGATCGACGCGTAACCCGGTAACAATTTTTGCAAATTGATCAACGTCCGGATTATCGACCATAATCAAACGGCGAAGAGCACTGACATCCGCTATTGTATTAAGACCGTCCAGCAATCCCATCGTCATCGGCATTCCAGCTTCACGCGACGCCTGTATGGCGATTTGATTGTATTCCCCATACGGCCAAACCATCACTCGGGGCCTGGTGCCGGCATGTTGAAAGATGAATTCGGCGCTTTTTTGTAAAGCGGCATGGATACGTTCACGGTACTGCTCATCGGTTTCATAAACCAGCATCGGATCGTCATATAACCGGGTAACCGCGGCAGCCTGGGAATTGGCTTGCGGATTCGCATTGATGCCTTTATGCAGATCGTAACTGTGCGAGGCCACTTCTACTAACCCGGACTGCACCATTTCTCTTACCTGCTCCCAATTGAGCAATGGCTTGCCCGGTTCGTCAGCAGTGACGTTGCCGTCCATCCAGGTACCCACTAGGGCAACCATAGCAGGATAATGATATTTTTTTAACAGCGGAAAAACTCGCGAGTAAAAGCTCAGATAGCCGTCGTCAAAGGTCAGCAGCGCGGCCTTATCGGGTAAAGCATCTTTGCCCGCAGCCGCATCAAGGACATTTTGTACGCTGACAATCTTGAAACCTTTTTTTTTCAACCAATCCAGGTGCTGTTCAAGATGCTCGACACCGACATCCATCTTATCAAGAGAACGTTGAGCGTCTTCTGCGGTAAGTATGTCGTGATAATTGAGAACCAGAAAGGAATGTTCTTTGGCAGATGCTGTGCCGAAACAAACAGTGAGAAAAACTAACAAACACGCTTTATTTAAGTAATTGACTGCTGTAACAGGGGTAAAAATAGTCATGGTATCCGGATTGCAAAAAGAAAACTCACCAACAGGCGATAATATTAACCGAAAAACGTGCAAACCGGATTGAATAATCGGCTGAACATGATTATCCAGCCGATTTTCGACTGCAAAATCTGTACAACAATCTGTTACTTAACGAAAAACTCTATTATTTTCTTGCAATAAATAAACGCAACCTAGCTTCGCAGGCTGTTACTACTAAATCAAAAATCAAGATCCTCATCGTAAAAATCACCGAGCTGTTCTTGCAGGCGTTTTTTCTCCCAGTACAGCTCAATCTTCCTGCGCGCAGCCATCTTCTTTGCCGCTCGCTCGCTTTCATTAGGAAGTGTTATATATTCATTGCTCAAGCCCAAATCGAAGCCCTCAACATCAAGATCAACTTCATCTTTGTTTTTGTCGACACCAACTTCAGGCGCTGATTTATCTGGTACGGATTTAGAAACTTTCATAGTCGTAATTAATCTAGCTTTAAAAATTCACTTTTTAATTACTTATGACAAGCTTGTAAAGCGAAATTTTAATTGAACCCTAATAAAATTTCGCGATGAACATAGGTTCAGATATTTATTTTTAAAAATGATCAATTGCTTAGAAGCGCTATAAATAATCAGTGCCTTCGTTTTTTATATCTCACAGATTGTTGGTTCATCAGTCATATTTTTTACCTTACGGCTTTTTAAAGATTACAATATTTAATAGACTGAATAATCGTACTTAACAAAACACCGTAATTTATGAAAGCAAGCATACACATTTTAATCGCTATAGCATGTATTGCATTGACAGCATGTTCTACTACTCAAGAAGTTAAAAACGACGTAAGCGCCATGCCGGTTCCCGACAAAACGCCTTCAATATCCGCGGATTCTGCGCAACAGTCAGGCCAAAATCCACCGCTAACCTGGACTAAAGACGACAAGACATTAAGCTTGGTCAGGATCATGGATGGCGGAGCCTGCAAAAATGATTTACAAGGCGCCAAAGGCGCATTTCTTGTTTATGCCTATCCGACCGACGTAGAGCGAATCAAAAGCGAGAAAGGGACGAAAATTTTCGGCGACTTTGAAAATAAAATCCAAGCGTTTTCGATAGCAGCACTACAAGAAGCCATCAATGCAACCAATCTTACAGAAGACCCTTTCGCCTTGGGTGCGGATCAAGCACAAGAAAAACTGACCAAACAATTGTCTACCAACTTCCGTAATAGCGTGGCCGGTGCGGTTAAATCATTCCAACAACAAACAACCTTAACAGTTGATGTTGTCCCGTTTGCACCGTCATTTACTTTTTATCAACAAGGCTGCGAAGCCACACATCAAGAGCCGGAGAACTAGCGCTACAAGATTAGGTTATCCGGATTCTCATAAGCAAATAACCATGAGGAGAGCCATTATGGGCTGGAGAGAACGCACACATGAAGACACTTATTCCGATGCCGATATCGAACAGCGATTAAAGGAGGAATTGCCGCACTGGTATTACGAAAACGGCTGGATTCGACGTAAATATAAAACCAGCGGCTGGAAAGCGACATTAATGGTGGTTAATACGGTAGGACACTTGGCTGAAGCGGCATTTCATCATCCGGACCTTGCTGTTTCTTACGCCTTTGTGATCGTTAAGCTAATGAATCATGCGGCTAAAGGTATTACCAACAAAGACTTTGAGTTAGCCCGTAAAATCGAAGAGGTGGTCATGTGGCAGCCGGGTAAAGAGGGCGGCGCATTGGAAGGGACGCCGGATGATCCGAGATTTAAATACATCAAATACGATTAAGTTGAATTGAAACCCACCCTGCTTGATTTGCAATGGGTCAACCGATCTTTCAGGCAACGCAAGCAGGGCTATCGCAGTCCTGCGCCGCGGCTGAATCAGTGCTCAATTATTTTTAGTTTTAGCAAATGTACGCGTCGGCTATCGGCTCTGATGACTTCAAACTTCATTGTATCCACGATAAGGCTCTCGCCTTTTTTAGGCATGTGTTCAAGCTGACTAACAATAAAACCACCGACAGTGTCGTATTCATCAGTTGCCAGATGCGTTGAGAAATATTCATCAAACTCATCCATAGGCGTCAACGCTTTAACCATGTATTCATTTGAGCTGCGCTGAAAAATATAGCCTTCGTCCTCATGATCGTCGTGCTCGTCTTCAATCTCGCCGACGATTTGCTCTAACACATCTTCAATGGTGACTAAACCTGCCGATTGGCCGTACTCATCAACAACAATGGCCATATGATTACCGTTGGTACGCAATTCTTTCAGCAATACATTTAAGCGCTTACTTTCCGGTACAACACATGAAGACCGCATTATTTCATGAACTTTAAGGGTCTTATTTTCTAGAATGCGTGCCAGCAGGTCTTTAGCTAACAACACGCCAACCACTTTACTCCGATCGCCATCGATAACCGGATAGCGCGAGTGCCCAAATTCGGTAACCAGCGGCATAATAGTCTCCAGCTCGGCATCTTTGGGTACGACAACCATTTGAATACGGGGAATCATAATATCTCTAACCCGCATTTGAGACACCTGTAGAACGCCTTCAATCATGGATAATGCATCCGTATCCAATAAACGTTTTTCCCGTGCTTCTCTTAATATTTCAAGTAGATCTTCAAGGTCTTGCGGCTCCCCTGTCAGTAAATGGCTGATCTTATCGACCCAGCTTTTCTGCGGGGAGTTTCTACTTGGGGGTTGTTCATCACTCATTTATCGTCTACCTCTGTATAGGGATTATTGATATGTAATTTATGCAAAATTGCTACTTCTTTATTTTCCATCAGCTCGGCATCATCATCGTCGATATGATCATAACCAAGCAAATGCAGCACGCCATGCACAATAATATGCGCCCAATGATGCGTTAATACCTTGCCCTGTTCCCGCGCTTCTTTTTCCACTACCGGCGCGCATATGACTAAGTCTCCGAGCAAATCCAGCTCAATGCCTTCAGGCAAGTCAGCCGGAAAACTGAGAATATTGGTCGGGCCTGACTTATGACGATATTGTTCATTGAGTTCGGCGCTTTCCTGTTCGTCAACAATACGCACCACAATCTCGGCATCCTGTTCATAATCATCTAGCGCCGTATCAACCCAAAGCTGGATTTGTTGCTGATCCGGCTGGCCCGCTGAATCAAAAACAGTCTGCATTTCTATTTGATTCACGGTTCAGCCTTGTGCTCTTTCTCATAGGCTTCATAGGCATAAACAATGCGTTGCACTAACGGGTGTCTAACCACATCACGCGCATTAAAAAAGGTAAAACTGATACCTTCCACGTTCTTTAATACTTCAAGCACGTGCCGCAAACCGGACATTTTCTCTGAAGGTAAATCGATCTGGGTAACATCGCCGGTAACCACAGCCGTCGACCCAAACCCCACACGGGTCAGGAACATTTTGATCTGCTCAATGGTTGTATTTTGTGCTTCAT
>CAZJOY010000297.1:0-4676 GCA_964547705.1 uncultured Methylobacter sp.
GCGCTGGGTGTTTGGGCGGGGTTGGAATATTGAAATGATCCGTTCCTGCCCCACTTGTTTGCGAAAGCCGTCAAGCGTCGTTTGTATCGCGGTCGGATGATGGGCGAAGTCGTCGTAAATGGTCACGCCATTTCCTTCGACTCCGCTCAGGGCAGGAATGTTGGCGATCACTTCCATACGGCGCTTGACGTTTTTAAACTGCCCCAGCGCGGCTATCGCATCCTTGGGTCTTATGCCGACATGTTTTGCAGCGACTATCGCAGACAACGCATTGTAGACATTATGGTTACCGGTTAGCGACCATTCGACACAGCCTTGCGGCTGATCACCGATTAATACCTCGAATTTACTGCCATCGCTATTGATCAGCTTGGCATTCCAATCGGCGTCGCCGTCGATCGAGGTCCGGGCGGCTGGCGTCCAGCAACCCATCGTCAATACATCATTAATATTGGCGTCGCATTCGGGGCTGATAATCAGTCCTTCTCCCGGTATCGTCCTGACCAGATGATGGAATTGTTTTTTGATCGCATCCAGGTCCGGGAAAATGTCGGCATGATCGTATTCCAGATTGTTCAGGATCGCGGTGCGGGGCCGATAATGAACAAACTTCGAGCGCTTGTCGAAAAACGCGGAATCGTATTCATCGGCCTCAATCACAAAAAAATCGGACTCGCCTAACCGCGCTGAAATGCCGAAATTCAGCGGAATGCCGCCGATTAAAAAGCCCGGTTTGAAACCCTGATGTTCCAATATCCAGCTCAACATGCTGGTGGTTGTGGTTTTACCGTGGGTTCCAGCAACGCCCAGCACCCATTTATCTTGCAACACATGCTCGGCCAGCCATTGCGGGCCGGATACGTAGCGCAACCCACGGTTCAGCACGGCTTCGACTTCAGGATTGCCGCGCGACAAGGCGTTACCGATGATGACCAGGTCCGGTTTGCTGTCGAGGTTTTCAGCCCGGTAGCCTTCGATCAATTGAATGCCTTGCTGTTCGAGCTGCGCGCTCATCGGCGGATAAACGTTCTGGTCGGAACCGCTGACCCGGTGCCCTAATTGCCGGGCAATCACTGCGAGTCCGCCCATGAATGTCCCGCAAATGCCTAAGATGTGAATATGCAATGTTGTGTCCTGAGTTTAGTTATTTTTTGGCCGGCGGATTGCTACCGGTTTTTTCGGCAGGCTTGCCATTCGCGCCGTCTTTGGCTGCGGCTTCTTCTATCGGCACAGCCTCTTCGTCTTTTGACCCGGCTTTTTCGAGTATTTTAATGACTTTTTCATGGCCGATTTTTTTGGCCCTGGCCATGACGGTCACATTCTGTTTGTCCAGGGCATTCACATCGGCGCCGGCTGCAATCAATGAATTGACGATATCTTCATCGCCAAAAACCGTTGCATCCATTAATGCGGTCGTTCCTGAATTATCGGCAATGCTGACATCGGCGCCATAGGCCAGCAATGCTTTAACAATCTTTACATTGCCATTGAAACTCGCGGCCATCAACGCCGTGCGGCCGCTGGCTGTTTTACCGTTAACATCAATTCCTTGCGCGAGCAAAGCCTCTGTTCTCGCAAGCTTGCCCATCATTGCCGCGGCAAATAAATCTTTTGCGTCTTCCGCCTGAGCTGCTTGGGACAAGGCCAATAACAAGATTAGAAAACAATCTTTATATTTCATACTGAATAGTTGCTTGCGTTTAATGAAAAGTTACGATGAAATATTCAACATATAACCTATATGATCTAATAATGAACGAAAAAAACAAAATAATAGTTGAAGCCACGCCTTTTTTTATAGAAGCGCAATCCTCTCCCGAAGAGGAACGCTATGTCTTCGCCTATACGATCACTATTACTAATGTTGGCGAAATACCGGCCAGACTTCTCCAACGTCATTGGCTGATTACCGACTCCAACGGCAAAATACAGGAAGTCAGGGGCGATGGCGTCATCGGCGAACATCCTTATCTTAAACCCGGCGAATCTTTCCGCTATACCAGCGGCGCTATGATAGCAACGCCGGTCGGCACCATGCAGGGGGCTTATACTATGCATTCCGATGACGGCAATGACTTCCGCGCTGACGTGCCTCGGTTTACCTTATCTATCCCAAGAACCCTGCATTAGAGATGTCTATTTATGCTATCGGTGATATTCAAGGCTGTTTTGATGAATTATTAAGACTCCTCGATACTATTTCTTTTAATGAACATGACGATCAACTGTGGTTTGCCGGCGACTTGGTCAATCGCGGCCCTAAATCGTTAGAAACCCTCCGCTTCGTCAAATCATTGGGAGATTCAGCGGTTACCGTATTGGGTAATCACGATTTGCATTTATTGGTTGCATCCTGCGCGCCCAAAATAGCCAATAAAAAGGATACGCTGCTGCCAGTGCTTGAGGCGCCGGACAGGGATGAGCTAATTGATTGGCTAAGGCGTCGGCCACTGTTTCATTCTAACGATGATTTCTGCTTGCTCCACGCCGGTCTTCCGCCCCAATGGGACTTAAAAAAGACCCAGAAAATGGCCCTGCTGGCGGAAAAGGCGTTAAAAGCGCCCGATTATCCGGTGTTTTTAAATCAAATGTACGGCAACAAACCCAACCAGTGGTCATCGAGCTTGAAAGGCGTTGATAAATTACGCTTTATCATCAATTGCTTTACCCGCATGCGTTATTGCGATGTAAAAGGCCAACTGGATTTTATCCATAATGGGCCTCCCGGCTCCCAGCCCAAAAACCTGGTACCCTGGTTTGAAGCGCCCAAACGTAAAAGCGCAAACATGCGTATTATCTTCGGACATTGGTCGTCTTTGGGATATTACGAAGGGCCAAACTGTTACGCGATTGATACCGGCTGCCTTTGGGGCGGCCAACTGACCGCGCTAAAACTAGGGGAAGAGGTGCAGCGTTTTAGCATTGATTGCCCGGAAGCTAAAAAACCGCGTAAAAATAATTTGGCGGTGACAAGTTAAAGCTTATTCACCACGAAGACACGAAGGACACGGAGTTTATTTCTTCGTGTCTTCGTGGTGATCTTTTACCCGTTTAATCAATATCTCCGTTTCTCCAGCTTCAAAAAACTGTAACTGAAGCCGGCATCTGGATCGTCCTGTATATCTTCCCGCTCCACTTCGGTCCACTGATCCGGATCAATTTCGGGGAAAAACGTATCGCCGGGAAAGTCCTTATGTATTTGCGTCAAATAGAGCGTATCGGCAATCGGCAACATTGACTTATAAAAATCCGCACCGCCGATAATGAACACCTCATCGCTATCGCGGCAACTTTCCAGCGCCTCATTAATATCATTAAACACCAGACAGCCCGGTTGTTTGTAAGACGGATTCCGGCTGATAACGATATTGGTACGCCCTGGCAGCGGCCTGCCTATCGATTCATAGGTCTTCCGGCCCATCAAAATCGGCGAGCCCATGGTTATTTTCTTGAATTTTTTAAGGTCGGCGGATAAATGCCAGGGCATTTGATTATTCAGGCCGATGGCCCGGTTGCTCGCCATCGCGACGATAAGTGATATTTTCATTTTAATGCAGTATGCTTTTAGTAATTTATTGCTATCCATCATACTATGAAAAATATACTGGTTGTATTCACCGGCGGAACGATCGGTTCCGTTGCAACTGATGGCACCATCAATACCGAAGGCAGCACATCGTTCAAATTGATCCGGCTGTTTGAACAGCATTATGAAAATCACCGGCAAATCCATTTCGACACGATCCAACCGTTACAGATATTAAGCGAAAACCTCGCCCCCGCTGTCTGGAATACGCTGATTCAAGCCATAGAAACGGCCCGGCCCGATCAATACGACGGCATTATCGTTACTCACGGCACCGATACGTTGGCTTATACGGCTTGTGCTTTGAGTTTTTATTTTAACGCCATCAACATCCCAATGCTGCTGGTTTCCAGCGATTATCCGCTGGATCATCCCAAAGCCAACGGACTTGAAAACTTTATTTGCGCGGTTGAGTTTATCCTGCGACTTAACGAAGCTGGCATTTTTGTACCTTACCGAAATCAACAGCAAACGACCCAATTGCACCGAGGCACTCGCTTGGCCTGTTCTTTACAACTCAGCGGTGATTTTTTTAGTGTCCAAGGCAAAAGCTATATGCAGTTTGAAAACCGACAGTTTTCATTGCCGAATCCCCCGGAACAGCAAACGCTGGCCCGGCATGTCCCGCTAAAAGCCGATTTTTCGGCACGCATCCTAATGATTAAGCCCTATCCGGGGCTCGATTACAGCGGTTTTAACCTGGACAATGTCGATGCTGTTTTGCATGACTTATATCACTCCGGTACCGCTTGTGCTTCATTGCAATGGGGCGAAAATTTTTCGTTGCTTGAATTTATCAAGCGCTGCAAACAGCAAGGCATTACCGTTTACCTTGCTCCGGCAATTAAATCGGCCGATGCCTATCAAAGTACCCACGCTCTAATTGAGCAAGGCGCCAAAATAATCTGGAACATGTCGATTGAAGCCGCTTATGTGAAATTGCTGCTGGCTTATGGAAATTTTGATGATCAGCAAAAAATAATGGCGTTTATTGACCAAAATATTGCCGGGGAACATATCTAACCGGATTTATATGGGTAAACAGATTTTCCAGGTTTTACGACTGCCATGGATGGCGGAAGTGCTGGAG
>CAZJOY010000298.1:0-4636 GCA_964547705.1 uncultured Methylobacter sp.
TCTGACTAAGGTCAATCTTTTGCAGTCAGCTTAATGGCTTATCCCGAACTCAGGTATTTTAAGCAAGGTTCAAAGCTATACATTACGCTACGCGTACCTTAAGGTTGGTCGTATCATATCGCTATCTTAAAAATCCGCTTGAGCGTAGCCGAAGGGAGCGGGTCACTTTTTCCTCGTTCCCACGCGCTGCGTCCCGTATACTCAAAACTTTGACCATGACTCGCGGCGCAGCGCGCCTTGACTGCATTCCCACGGAGCCCGTGGGAACGAGAGTGAAGGTCTGCCCCAGAACCTACCGTTGGCGGCCAATCTATCCGGCAGGGTCGGACTCCGGCGCTTTCGGCCACGTATTAATTCGTGCAACTGTTGAGTGGTCGACAGCTGTTGTTGGCAAGCTGCGCCTTACTCAACAATTGAGTCTGTTTAACGAGGCTCAATACTCGCTCTTCCACAGTTGAAATGGAGTTGACGCCACGCCGATGCGGTATTCTCTGTAGTTTCATTTGATTGGCTTGTTAATTGCTCTAGCCGTTTTAGCGATTATTCGCTTCATCGAGCATTAACGGAATTAATCATGACACTGACAACCTTTTTTAATAAAACCCATAGCGGCCGCCGACGCGCTACTGCCAAGAATCTGCCCAAAGCGATGCTGGGCGCTGCCGGCGTTTTGCTGAGTATCTCAGCAACCGCAGCCCCCAGCGTCTATCCCACCGGCACGACGCGCTACGATCCGGCCAAGGCCTTCAATTCCTTCGTGCTGTTCACCGGCGGCGACAACATCGCTCATCTGATCGACCTGAACGGCAATTCAGTGCATGAATGGAGGGATGCGGCCAGCCACAGTACGCTGATCGACCCGGCTGTGAACGGCGGCAAGCTCGGCCATGTATTCGTGACGCTGGAAATGACCGAAGGTAAGGGGACCGACTTGGTGCCGGGGCAGGTTAGCCGGCGTGTCTCCAAGACGGTCGGCGAACTGGATTGGGACGGCAAAACCGTTTGGTCGTTCGGCGACAAAGCGCCCGGCGGTGCCGCCCAGCAACATCACGACTGGGCGCGCCTGCCGAATGGCAATACCGTGGTGCTGGCTAACCTCGTGCATCCGGTCAAAGGCTTTAAGCAGCCGCAGGTGCTGGACGATGTCGTTTATGAAGTCAATCCGGCCGGGGAAGTGGTCTGGAAATGGATCGCGTCCGAGCATATCAACGAATTCGGTTTCAGCCCGTCCGAACTGAAGCTGGTGCGCAATGCCGAAATTGCCGACTACCTGCATGTCAACAATCTCAAAGTGGTCGGCCCTAATCGCTGGTTTGCAGCCGGCGACAAACGTTTCGATCCCGAAAACCTGCTGTTCGACGCCCGCAATGCCAACTTCATCGCGATCATCGACAAGAAGACCGGCAAGATCGCTTGGAGACTGGGGCCGCACTATAAAGCCGCCAGCGAAGAGCAAGCGCAGCCGCGCAATGTGCCGAGACCGGTGGATCAGATCAGCGCCCAGCATGACGCCCATATCATTCCGGAAGGTCTGCCCGGCGCCGGTAACTTGCTGGTATTCGACAATCAAGGATTGGCCGGTTACCCGACGGCAGCTGTTCCCAGAACCGGCGGCTCCCGGGTGCTGGAAATCGATCCGGTCAAGAACGAGATCGTTTGGCAGTACACCGGCGAAGATTCCGGCGGCCCCGCTTGGTCGTTTCGCAGCACTCATATCAGCGCCGCCCGCCGCTTGCCGAACGGCAATACGTTTATCGATGAAGGTCAGAGCGGCCGGTTGTTCCAGGTGACCCGCGAAGGCGACATCGTTTGGGAATACGTCAATCCTTATTCCCGTATCGGCAAGGATAAGCTGACCGGTCGGGCGACCTCCAACAACCAACTGTATCGCGGCCAACCGGTACCGTATGAATGGGTGCCGGCCGGTACGCCGCATTCCGAGAAAGCAGTGGTTCCGCCTGAGTCAAGTCAGGCCAGCATTCCGCCTGGGCCTTGAGCTGCGGCCGAATCATGCGGCGATTAACATTATCACTGGAGAATTCATATGTTTGGTTTTATTAACGTTCAACGCTTAGCGTTGGCAACCTGTTTGTCCCTGAGCTTCGGTTCCGTATCGGCGGCCGATCTCGATCCCAAGGCGATTTCGATCAAGCTGCCCGATGACATCAAATGGGTCGCCAATCCCAGTGGCTCGGAATCCGCGGTATTGGTCGGCGACCCATCCAAACCGGGGCTTTATGTAGTGCTGAACAAATGGAAAGCGCATCACAACAGCAAGCCGCATTCGCATCCGAACGACCGCTTCATTACCGTGATTTCCGGTACGTGGTGGGTTGGTACCGGCAGCGATTACAATCCGGATAATTTGAAACCGGTTCCGGCGGGCAGCTTCGTCACCCATTACGGCAACGAAGTTCATTACGACGGCGCCAAGGATGGCGATACCATCCTGCAAATCGTCGGCATCGGCCCTGCGACATCGACCCCGGCAAAATAACGGGCAGGATGTCGAACATAGAAGCCTGTTCCTAAGCAGGCTTCGTACCTCGGTACATTCTTATGGAGATAGATTATGACTATTGGTGAATTCGAACAAAAACAACTCGGCGCAAAAACCACTAACGAACAGCTTTCCTTGATAAAAGCGTTAACGGCGGCTTTTTCACTGACAGGAGTATCGGTACATCACGAAACGCTGCCGCCCGGAACAAAAACCTCTCCCGCCCATTATTACGCCAAGAAAGACGAGCTGATTTTTGTACTAAAAGGAAACCCGTTCGTTAGGATCAATGGCGAAATCGTAAGACTAAAACCGGGAGAGGTTTTCGGTTCTCCTTCCGGGACCGGGATAGCTTATGTAATTGCCAATGAATCGAGTTCTCCGGCCTTTTTTCTGGCCGTTGGCTCAAATCCGATTGAAGATGAAGCGGTCTATGCTTAGCGAAAGCGGGGCAGCAATCTATCATGCACAGCTATAGGTTCATCGGAGCACCACCGACATGACAATTTACGTAGCACTATTGCGCGGCATCAATGTCTCAGGAAAAAATACCATCCTCATGTCTACGTTGCGAGACAGTTTTTCGAGCTTGGGGTTCAGTGACATTCAAACTTATTTACAGAGCGGCAATGTCGTTTTTCGTGCCGAACACTCTGATGAGTTCATTCTTGCCGCAGCAATCAAGGCTCGAATCGCCCAGGATTTTGGACATGAGATTTTCGTTCTGGTGATGACGGCGAAAGAGATAGCGCAAGTTGCAAGCTCGAATCCTTTGTGGCCGAAGTCCGGCGGCGACGAAAAACTGTTTCACAGTACATTCCTCTTCCAGCCGGTGTCTGCAAGCAGTTTCCACGCGCTCAAACTCCCCGCCGCAGTCGGTGAGCAGGTCGTCCTTGTCGGTAGAGTCGTTTTGCTGCACTGTCCGCATGGGTACGGAAAGACAAAATTGAACAACAGCTTTTTCGAACACGCACTGGGAGTTCCTGCGACAACGAGAAATTGGCGCACAGTTCTGGCGCTGAATGAGCTTTGCGCAACACAGTGATAGTTTAAAGGATCGTCGGAGCGGTGTTATTCACCTGCTTAGGTGCCTACTTTATGTATAGGAGTCATTTAATGCTTGCCACGTCTAACCAAATTTTCATTGTTGCCACGTTGTGGGTTCAAGAAGGAAATGTTATCGCATTTGAAGAATACGAGCGCAAGGCAGCGCGTATCATGAAAAAATATGGTGGCTCAATTGAGCGGGTAATCCGCTTTTTGCCATATAGCGATAAATTGGACCAGCCATTTGAAGTACATCTAGTTCAGTTTCCAAACCATGAGGCATTCGCTGGGTATCAATCGGATTTAGAGTATAAGGCGTTGTCCTCGGAACGAGAGGCGGCCATTACTAAAGCCGTGGTTCATGTGGGCCAAGAAAGTTTAGCTTATGCCTCCTCTCAAGGCGCTAATTTTAAGTGATTGAATATACAATAATATTTTATGAGCGTTTTTTAAACACCTTCCGGCTTAGGTGGTTACTTCGCTAACATGGCGCTCAACCGGAGCGCGGTTATAATGCGATTTTGTTTTTTCAGCTTTCCGGGCCGCGCCCGGTTAGCTCTAGGTTATGTATCATGACAAAATACAAAGGTTCGTGCCATTGTGGAAGAGTTCGCTTCGAGATCGAAGCGGAAATAGATCATGTGCGTGTTTGTGATTGCTCTATTTGTAAAAAACGTGGGGCTTTGAATCACCGGATTCCGAAAGAGAAGCTAAATTTGCTTACCCCATGGGAAGATCTTGTTTTGTATCAGTGGGGAAGCAAAACGGCGAAAGATTTCTTTTGTCCCACATGCGGAATCCTCCCGTTCAGACGCCCAAGCGATCCAACGCCTGAAGAAATTCTCGAAGGTTCTAAGCCTTTCGATGGATGGGCGGTCAATGTCCGGTGCTTGGAAGGGATAGATTTCGAATCGATTCCCATCAAAAAAGTATATGGCAGCAAAATCAAACACCACGCATAAATAACTGGGGCTTGCGCGGTTCCCAAGCTGGAGAGACTGTGAAAGTATTATCCAAATCAGTTTAAAAGCCTATTCACCACGAAGACACGAACGACTGCACGGATGCAGGAGGTAGAGCACCAAAAGT
>CAZJOY010000299.1:0-4574 GCA_964547705.1 uncultured Methylobacter sp.
AACTCAAAGGCGCGGCCGGCACCATCGGCGCGATGGCGCTTCATGCCGCCTGCGCGGCCCTGGAAGCCGAACTGAAACAAGAGCAGCCAATAACGTGTTTGGAGCACTTCCGGGCCGTCGCCGAGCAGACCCTGGCGGCGATTGCGGCCCTGCCGCCGCCCGAAGAGGCGCTGCCGGACAGCGGCGGCGACCGCGAAGAGCTGCACCGGCTTGCCGCCGAACTGGACCAGCGGCTCAAAGACAACGACTTCATTCCCGACGCATTGCTGAGCACACTGAAGCCGCACCTGACCATCGAGCAATTGGAGCTGTTTGCCCGTTTGCGCCGGCAGATCAACGGCCTTCACTATGGCGAAGCCCGCAAGATTTTGCGCCAATTCACCGAACTACCCGATATTCAGGAGGTCTAATGGCTCATTCTCGACAACGACCAATGATTTTAATTGTTGACGATGTTCCGTCCAATATGACGATTCTTGCGGAAACCTTAAGTTCTGCGTACAGAATCAAAGTGGCAAGTAATGGCGTCGATGCACTGAAAATTGCGCGACGTGAGAGGCCGGATCTGATTCTTCTGGATGTGATGATGCCCGGAATGGATGGCTTTGAAGTATGCAGGCATCTGAAAGATGACGCGCAGACTCAGAATATTCCAGTGATTTTTGTGACGGCCAAGAATGCTAACTCCGACGAAGAACAGGGATTGAATCTGGGGGCCGTTGACTATATCACCAAACCGTTCGTGATTCCGATTGCCAAGGCGCGCATCCGTAACCATATTCGGCTCAAGCAACGAGCCGACCTGCTGGAGTCCCTGGCGTTACTCGATGCGTTGACCGGCATTCCGAATCGCCGCCGATTCGATCAAGCATTGGCAGCGGAATTGAAACGCGCTACCCGCAATGCCAAATCGCTTTCGCTGTTAATGATCGACATTGATCATTTCAAGCAGTTCAACGATTATTACGGTCATAGCGCTGGCGATGAATGCTTGAAAATGGTCGCAACGGAGTTATCCAAAGGTGTGGTCCGTCCGAGCGATTTGGTGGCGCGCTATGGCGGCGAGGAGTTTGTGGTCATTCTGCCGGGAACCGATCAGCTACCCGCTCTGCAGATAGCCGAACGCTTACGTAAAAATATCGAAAAGCTGGGCTTACCTCATGCTTATTCTGAGGCTGAGCCTGTGGTTACTATCAGTGTGGGGGCAGCCACTCAAGCCAAGATTCCGAAAAATTTCTTGCCGCAGATATTGAGAGATGCAGCAGACAAAGCGCTTTATATGGCAAAGGGTAGACGAAACCAAGTGTGCTTTGATTAAAGAATAGGTAGAGTAGATGTTAGTTCAAGCTGCGGATAAAGTTTTCCCATGACTACTCAATCGATGTTGACTGTTAAAATATAGAAAAAACAATGCTAGATTCATATGCCTCAAGATAACTGTAAGTTTGGCTCTTTTTCTGCCGTTAATTCACCGGTTCGGTCTTATGCGTGGGTGTTGCAAATTATAGGGGTGGCCTTTGCCTATTCGGTAACCGGCAAGCTCGGCACATTTCTGGCTATTCCCCCTGGCTATGCAACGGCCATCTGGCCGCCGTCCGGTATTGCTTTGGCAGGTATCCTGATCTACGGGTATCGGGTTTGGCCGGGCATACTGTTGGGGGCGTTTCTGGTTAATTTTTCGAACGCTTTAGTCGCCGGTTCTCTTACAGAAATTTTCACTTCAGTCATCATTACTCTGGCTATGAGCTGTGGGGCGAGCTTGCAAGCAGTGGCCGGCGCTTATTTAGTTTACCGTTATGCCGGGTTTCCCAACTCGCTTACTCGAGAGAAAGAAGTTTTATTGTTCTTTTTCTTTAGCGGCATTTTAAGTACGTTGGTCAATTCGACTATCTCCGTCTCTGCCTTAGTGGTCACTGCGCGGATTCCGGCTATCAATTTCCTGAGCAGCTGGGGAACTTGGTGGTTGGGGGATGCATTGGGGGTATTTATCTTTACCCCGCTTGTTTTGATTTGGACGCGGCATTCCAGTGAACCTTGGCGCAACAGACGAATAGCGATAACTCTGTCAATTGCCGCGATGTTCGTGCTGACAACAATCGGTGTTTTTTATGAGTCGCAACATGACAGTGAACAATTAAAGTTTGAATTTAATCGGCAATCAGCCGCGTTGAAAGTAGCGTTGGAAAAGTCGGTTATAACTCATATCAACGTGTTACGTTCTCTCGAAAGTTTCTACGCGGCTTCGTCAGCGGTTGGCAGGGAAGAATTCCGAACCTTCGTAGCCTATCCCTTGGCTAATTTTCAAGGCATTCAGGCGCTGGAATGGAGTCCGGTTGTTTTATCTGCCGAACGGGATGGATTCGAAACAAGTCTGAAGCGGGAAGGCTTTCATGATTTTAATATTACAGAGCACGATACCGGTAATAATCGGATTATCCAGGCGGGGAATCGTCCGGAATATGTCCCGGTCAGTTTCGTTGAACCTTATCAGGGAAACGAAAGTGCATTGGGTTATGACCTGTATTCCAATGATATTCGACGAGAAGCTATTAATCGGGCAAGGGATACCGGTGAAATTGCCATAACCGCTCCGATTACGTTAATTCAGGAACATGGCGACCAATATGGGGTTCTCGCGTTCATGCCCATTTACCGCAATGGCCTCCCTCACCAAACCCTGGAGGATAGACAGAGCAATATTTTAGGTTATGCGGTAGAGGTATTTCGGATCGAAGACATTGTTACCGTTGCGTTCAAAGAGCTGAATAGAGAAAATGTATTCTACAGGCTTATTGACGAGACAGCTCCGGCAGCAGAGCGGTTGGCCTTCGCCAGTGATCCGAAAGGAGCGGACCCTGTTACCCTGCAAGAAAAAGGTTTGTTCGGAAGAAATTTTTCTCTGGTGAGCCGTTCAGTCATTTCAGTAGGAGGCCGATCATGGCGGTTCGAAGTTTTTCCTTCACTGGCTTATTTTTCCTACCATCACTCAGACAACATATGGCTGATCTTATTGGCCGGTTTGATATTAAGCAGCATAGTTAGTGTATTCGCTATGGTCTCATCCGGCCGCGGAAGCTTGCTGCTACGGCTTGTAGAAGAACGGACAGCTGCGCTGGTAGAGAGCGAGAACTGTTTGCAAGGCGCATTGGATGATAGTAATAAATCCAAAGAAGCGCTGGAACATGTTCTGTTTGCGGCCACTGATGTCAGCATCATCGCGACCGACGCCAATGGGCTGATTACGACATTCAACCGCGGCGCCGAACTCATGCTGGGCTATTGCTCAGATGAAATGATAGGCAAGCAGACACCTGCCATTATTCATCTGGCCGAGGAAGTTGAGCGTCGTGGGCATGAGCTGACATCTGAACTGAATTACCTCGTCTCCGGATTCGAAACTTTTGTGCTTAAAGCGCGCCAACTGGGGCAGGAAACTCGCAAATGGACTTATGTGCGCAAAGATGGTTCACAGCTGAAGGTTACTCTGGTTGTGACCCCCATTCGCAATGAACAAGGTGGAGTCAGCGGTTACCTTGGGATTGCTCAGGATATTACCGAACAATATATCGCCCAAAATGCGTTGGAGAAAAGTGAAGTCAAACTACGCAAGTTGTTTGAACTTTCGCCGCTGGGCATCGCAATGAACGACATGAACGGGCACTTTGTCGAGTTTAACGAAGCTTTCCTCCATATTTGCGGCTATTCTTCCGAGGAACTCAAATCCATCGATTATTGGAAGCTGACGCCGCAAAAATACAACGCTATAGAGCAGCAGCAACTCCAATTACTCAAGCAAATAGGCCGCTATGGCCCCTATGAAAAGGAATATCAACGTAAGGACGGCAGCCTCATTCCTTTGCGGCTGAATGGAGTCTTGGTTAAAGGAACAGACAATAACGATTACATTTGGTCTATCGTTGAAGATATTTCTGCCTCCAAGAGAGCTGAAGAAGCCCTTCGCCAAGCTAAATTTGCAGCAGATAACGCTAATAGAGCCAAAGGCGAGTTTCTCGCTAATATGAGCCATGAGATCCGCACGCCAATGAATGCGATTATCGGGCTCTCGCATCTGGCATTGAACAAAGAGATTTCTCCAGAGACACGGGATTATTTGGAAAAAATAAGTAATTCATCTAATAATTTGTTGAGCATCCTGAACGACATTCTCGATTTTTCCAAACTGGAAGCCGGGCGGTTAACTATCGAGAACAGCCCGTTCGATCTTGATGAGATATTGGACAATATCCGCAACTTGTTCGCTGATCATGCCAAGGAAAAACACCTCGACTTCAACATGATTGTGGCAGCTGAGGTTCCGCGTGGCTTAATAGGCGATTCGCTACGGCTGCAACAAGTGTTGATTAACCTGCTCGGCAATGCGCTCAAGTTCACCGAACGCGGCCAGGTCGCGCTGACGATCATGGCGAAATCTATTAAACCGACGCAAGTTCGGCTGTTATTTGGCGTGACCGACACAGGTATTGGTATGACGGTTGAGGATCGTAAAAAGCTGTTCCAACCGTTCAGCCAGGTGGACGGTTCCATCACCCGGCGTTTCGGCGGCACCGGCCTGG
>CAZJOY010000300.1:0-4570 GCA_964547705.1 uncultured Methylobacter sp.
AAAATGGCAGATGAACAACCTATTTTGCTGTCCGAAAAAACTTGACCACTACATGGCGCTAAAAAACGACTGCAAGTTGTCGCAATCGATCACAAGGTAGCGTGTTTTCCCGATGATCTTAACTAGGGTTGCTTCGAGGGTGTTTTAGACGGCTGTTCTTTCGTCTCCCCAATCGCTGGATTAGCCCCCGACCGGCTGCGAGCTTGTTCAATTAATCCCTTGCAGTCGCTGTCTTCCCCAAGGCCCAGCTCAATAAACGGGATAATAGCGGCGGCAGGGGTAAGAAAAGCCCCCAAAACTACCGCGCCCGCCGTGCGTGCCGCCAGTTGTTTAGGATCGAGGCCAATAGTCGGCTGCTTCAGACGGCCGGTAACCGTTATAGGGGTGCGGGCGCTACCGATACTAAAATCTTTCGGGTGAGTCTCTACTTCGGCATCAATGGTTTCATCTTTTAGGTTAACCCGTGCATTCCCTTCTATATTTGAATCTGTTGTGTCAAAAACAAAAATCTCAGAAGTCAATAATCCATCATCAACATTGAAATCTCCGATTGCACAGCGGATATCGGTAGCTTTGTCTTTACCGAGAAGTAAAGGCATTGCTTGACCGAGATCAAGCCCGGCCCCTTCTACAATAAGCAAACTGATTTTACCGCCTGTCATCATCAGCGTAATTCGGCCATTGCTTGCAGCCAGAATCTCGGCAAGGGAACGGCCGTTACCCTTCACTTTAAGCTGCCCGCCAAAATGCCCTGCCGCCAAAGATTCGAATTTCGGATCAGTGAAGAATTGTTTCAGGCTTAAGCGCTTCATTAACAAGTCCGATTGAACCTGCGGAACATCTTTTTGCCCATCCAGCACAAGACTACCGCTGATTGTTCCGTCGGCAATGCCGAAATCGAACGGGTCCAAACGCAATACGCCCTTTTCTAAATTGAACCCTATATCCAGGTCGTTGAACGGCCATTTTGTCCCGGTAATTTTCTTACCCTTAAAGCGCACCATCATATCGGCGACACGCAGCCGTGTTAAATCGATGGGCACATCAGGCAGTAAACGCGGATTAGCTTTCTCGCGTTCGGCCTGGGCCTTTTGCTCCGGGGATATCGTTCCTTTCGAGGGCGTGGCGCCGATAAAGCCGGCAAGATCATCCATATCAAGAAGTTGCGAAACCAGGTTCGCTTTGACAAATCCGCGCTCCTTTTCAGTTTCATACCTTAAATCGCCGGACATATCGCTATCTCCGACCTGTCCTTTGAAGTTTTGAAACTTCCATATCTCATCCTGCTTCTGCAAATGGCCGGTTAATTTATAGGGCGGCGTCGGCAACAACGGTATCTGTGTCAGATGGAACAAATCGGCAAGATTATCGCCGCCCAGACTAAGCTGTGCATTCACGCCTGTCATCTTCGCCGGATCGGCGACAGTTCCTTCGGCGTCGATATGGGTATTACCCATTTTAATATTGACTGTAAGCGGATAAGGTTCAGTATCGTTGCGCAACATCGATAACGATCCCCCCTTGGCTTCAAGACTAAAGGGTTTATCTTGCAAAGTGCCTTGACCGGACACTTTATACATGTTTCTTTGAGGCATCGCCCCGCCCTTGGCGGTATCGATATCCAGGGTGACAACCTGCTTTTTAGGCTCATCCCGGTAGATTAACTTGCCCTCTTGGACTGACACCATGCCTATGATCGGGAAGCTCTTACGGTCTTCCGGAGTTTTATCACCGGAAAGTGTTGGGAAATCCCAGTTCTTTTTAGTATCAGTCAGCTTCTCCAATACAACTTTTGGCTTGGTAATATTGAGTTGGGGTAAATTCAGCTCTGCCGTCAGCAGTCTCCAAATTTTAATTTGGAAATCAACCTCATCAATTGACAACATATTGCGCTCTTTGCTTTTAGGGATATTGGCAATTCGCACTTTCTGAACCTGCACTTCAGGCGTTGTCCAATCCCAATCGATTTTAATATCGCCATCAATAGCAAATTCGCGCCCCAACGCAGCGCTGCCTTTAGCGTTGACCATACTGCGCAGCCAGTCGTCAGGCATAAAAAATATAACGGCAAAACCGGCGAGGAATAAAAACAGCACAGTGATACCCAGCCAGCGAAGAAAGACCTTCAAGCCGACCGAAGTTGAATGAGTATTCGGCATGTCAATAATTCCTGTCAGCGAGGATAGCGATTCCGCTATATGGAGTTATTTATTAATACGTGGTTTTCGAAACCTTCAGTTCAACTTTCCGATGGCAATTACGCTAATATTGTCTGAAAAAATTAAATGCTTTCCAATAAACCCTTACTCAAAAAGCACTAAAAAAAACGATTAAAAAATCCCTGTCTTCCTACCGAAAAACAATAGATAGAATTACTATAGGCTACAAGCTCATCGACATAGGTTAAAAACTCTATGACTACGAATTCGTTAACCATTCTTGTGGAATGTTTTGCCGGTTACCAGGGCGAGGAAACACCACGGCGTTTTTTTATCGGCGATAAGTGCATTGAAATTGAAGAAGTCATCGATCGCTGGCTAGCTCCCGAATACTCTTATTTTAAAGTGCGCGACGGCGAAAACGATATTTACATCCTGCGGCATGATGAAATAGTGCATCGCTGGGAAATGACAATGTTCCAAAGCGGCAAGTATGGCGGCAACCCATTGTCTTCAACTCGAAAATAACTCAACGCCTGCGAACCACCTGATATGGGCGCGTGACGTAGCCTAGCGGAACGCTCCAGACATGCACCAAACGGCTGAACGGAAAAACCAAAAACAAGGTCTGCCCTAAAAACAAATGCAATTTGAAGATGATGCCCATCTCACTGACTTGATCCGCCGCGCCACTACGAAACGTCACGATGCGTTGCGCCCATTCCCCCAGCAGCAGCATATTCGCGCCGTCATAATGGTAAAGCGAAATAGGCAAAGTCAGCAGGCCCAGCGCCAGCTGTACGGCAATCAACAGCAAGATGAAAATATCCATACGGCTGCTGGTGGCACGAATCCGGGCATCGGTCAGGCGGCGGCGTATCAGGATGATGATGCCTTTTAAACACACGCCGCCGAAAACACCGCCCGCAACGACGGCCAGGATTTGTTTTGCCGAGGTCGACAGGCCTAAGGCATGATAAACCGCTGGCGGCGTCAACAGGCCGACGAAGTGACCAATGAACAGCAGCAAGATGCCGATATGAAATAAATTGCTGCCCAGCCTTAATTCGTCGGCGCGCAGGAATTGACTGGAACCGGTGCGCCAAGTGTATTGATCGCGGTCATAACGCGCCAGGCTGCCGATGAAAAATACGCTAATCGCGATATAGGGGTAGTAGCCGAATAGTAAGGTATTAAGGTAATCCACGATTGACTCCTTCTAAAAAGAACGATTTTGCGATTTTAAATATTCATCGCGCGGCGTGATTGTGATTGGACTGACAGCGGCGGTTTGGCTTTTGCACGCATCCCCTGCCCCCATAAAACTGACGGCTTCTTCTTCCCAGATTTGATCCATGTTGACCACGGTTTCGTCCTTGCCTTCGGTCGCGGCTTGCAGGCGGATTTCTTCCAGCGCTTCGGGTTCGCCTGCAAAACCTGCCAGTGCATCGAACACTGCGCTAAACTCGCTGCCGCGTTCGGTTAACCGCGCGCCCAGCAAACTTAACACCGGCATCGCATCGTGCAATAACTGCACCGCTTCGGCCTGTTCCTGTTGCGAAAGAAATTCTAGAAATAACGGGATGTAGTCCGGCAGTTCATGGGTGGACATTTCAAAGCCGTGCGCTTCGTACATTTGCAGCAGGTTAACCATCGCCTGCCCCCGGTCTCGGGATTCGCCGTGGACATGCTCGAAGATGTGCAGCGACAAAAACCGTCCGCGGTCGAATAGCTCGACATACTGCTCTTGGCTATCCATCAGGTCGGCGCCACGATATGAACCGATCAACGACAGCACGGATTTTTTATGGTCTTCCTGCAGCAGGTTTTCCTGTTCGACGACCGTGGCCATTTCGTCCAATGCTTCAAGCATCTCGGCTTCGGGATAGCTTAGCATCAGAGATAGAACTTTTAGGGTTTGCAGGCTCATGTTAGCTCCTGTTGGACTATCGTTCCCACGGTCTCCGTGGGAACGCCGTGTTGGACGCTCTGCGTCTCGAGCCGCTGGAGCGGCCCCGACTGCATTCCCACGCCGGAGCGTGGGAACGATAATGAGACTTTTAATATTCGCATAATGATTCCTTATTTTGCCGGTTCCACTTTAATCGGAATCTTGATCGGAATACTGCCGCTACGTTGCGGCTTCTTGTTACCGCCGAACAGATTGGTGTCGTTATTGCCCGAAGAACATCCGCTGCCGAAACTGAATCCGCAGCCGCCTTGCTCGCCGTAAGCATCGAAAGTTGAGCTGGCGTATTCACGGTGACTGGTCGGAATCACAAAACGGTCTTCGTACTTGGCAATCGCGATGTAGCGGTACATTTCTTGAACCAGTAACTGGGTCAAACCGACCCGTTCCAATACCTCGGTATTGACCACGCCATCGACGGTCTTGCTGCGCATATAGGCGC
>CAZJOY010000301.1:0-4552 GCA_964547705.1 uncultured Methylobacter sp.
TCAACGATCAGGTCTTTAATCTTGCCGCCTTCATGCACCTTGACCGGCTGTATGCCTTTAGCGATTAACTGGTTAATGGCCGAGCCGCCGACGGCTTGGCAATACACCGCCGCACAACCGCTCAGCAAGTCAAGCTTGACCGATAATTTATCTTCATTACCGTCCTGGCTGAGCTCGCCGAATTGAGCGGCTTCCAGCAATTGCGCATCGTCCATATTCACCGCATAAATCGCGAAGGACTTGGCCGAGCCGAAATGTTGATTTACCGTTTCCATATCGGTCGTGGCAAACGCTATTTTTAATGCGGTTTCCATAAACGTTCTCTCGTCAGTGCTTTGCACGATGTGCATGCGTCTTGTTAATGACATGACAGTGGGTAGTCGGTGATTTCACTAGCCGGTTTTTGCCCATAAATCGAGCGGTAAACCGGAATTTCTTCATGCGAATAATTGATGACCAGATTGGCCAGATCAAACAGCGTTTGCCGTGAACCGCGATAGCCGATCCAGGTTTTTTGGTAGCCGCCGATGATGTCGTACAACGGAAAACCGGCTCTTAAAATAGGCGTACCCAAGCGTTCGGCGGTATCGACCGCATGGGAATTGCCGATCACCAGTTGCACTTTGTTAGCCTTGCCGATCAATTCCATATCTTCAAGATCGCCGATTTTGATAGTGGCGACAGGAATTCGCGCCAACAGCGGCACATTACAGGAGGTGACTGCGGCAACCACTTCCGCGCCCATTTCCTGAACTTGATCGACAAAGGCGTTTAATAAATCCGCATCGGCGGCAATCGCAATGCGCAATTGACCGAGCATGAAATGCGTGTCCAGCATTGCATCCTGCAACTGCGAGCGTTGCCTTTCGATGCGTTCGGGAACATCGTTGCCGCTGATTTCGACTAATGCGCTTATCAATGCGTCATTGGCCTTCAAGCCGTAAAGATGATCCAGCGCATAAGTCGGTACCCCGGTTTTTTGTTCCAGCAGTTCCGCCGCTTTGGCTAGCGACGGACCGATCACCACCGTTGCCAGCGCATCGCCCAGCGTCGCCATTTCAGAGACTAAAGTGCCGCCGATAGTGACCGGGCTGAAATCGTCATCGGTCAAACAGCCATCCAGCGAATCGGAAATATCGGGCACGAAAACCGGCCTGAGTTGGAATTGCTCGAAAATATCCCTAAGCGCTTCGATGTCGCCGGGCGTCAGCATGTAATTAATCAAGACATTAACTTGGCGCTTGCGTTTGCCGGGGTAAGTTCCGGCTTCCTTGGCATCAGGCACCAAAGCGCGAATAATTTCGGTCAGCGTCGCGGCGAAACCGGTTTCGACGCTACCGGTAAAATCGGGCGTATTGACCGCGACAACAGCAACATCGGCAAATTCCGGATTGGCTTCCCTGAACTCCCTGACGTTTCTGTGTACATCGGCGCCTTGGGTTTCCGCAAGACCGGTGGTCAAAATCGTAATCAGCGCGGGGCGGGATTTGCTGGCAATGGTAAGAATGCCTTCACGTACATTTTCGTCCGCGCCCATCACCGAGCTGCCTTGATCCATCGCCGTGCTTTGTAACGGAATAGGTTCCCGGAAGTGACGCACAAAAAATACTTTAGCGAATGCGGTGCAGCCTTGCGAACCGTGCAGCATCGGCATCGCGCGGTTAAAACCCAAGGTCGCCAACGAACCGCCTATCGGCTGGCTGGCTTTTAGCGGATTAACCGATAGCGCTTTGTTTCTTTTCAGGATGTCAGCCATTACTCACCTCTCCAATCGTATCCCCCCCTTTGGCAAAGGGGGGCCGGGGGGGATTTTTCCACGGCGCAGGCGCTCTAACCGCTTCCCAGACCGGGCTTTCAATCGTTAACGCCAGCTGGCGTACCAGTTCCAGCATGCCTTGATAACCTTCATAACCGAACTCGCGCTCTTGGTTAATATCCAAAAACGGAACTTTGGCTTTTAATGCGGTATACATGTTGCGGCCGCCGGCGATTAAAATATCGGCTTTGTAGTCGCGGACGATTCTGAGTAGCTCTCTGGGGCTGCCGTCGTCGATCATCACCGTATCTTCGCCCATCAGCTCGCGGATTCTGGCCTTGTCTTCTTCGGTGGATTTCTTGGTGCCGGTCGCAACCACCACCATGCCCAAATCCTGCAACGCGGAAATCACCGACCAGCTTTTTACGCCGCCGGTAAACAGCAGCACCCGTTTGCCTTTTAGACGCGCTTTCCAAGGTTCCAGTTCCGTTCTGATCCGAGCCTCTTCGCGCGCTATCAGCGCTTCGGTACGTTCGGTTAAATCGGGATCTTTGAGTACTTTGGCAAAATCCCGTAACGATTGGCTGGTGTCGGTGATGCCGTAGTAACTGCCTTCAAACCACGGCGTACCGTATTGTTGTTGCAGTTTGCGGGCGACATTGACCATCGCTTTCGAGCACACCATCATATTGACTTCGGCTTTGTGCATGGTTTGCACTTCGCGAAAGCGGGCATCGCCGGACAAGGTGCACAATATGCGCAAACCCAGTTCATCGAACAACGGCAGCACATGCCAGAATTCACCGGCAATGTTGTATTCGCCGATCAGGTTAACGTCATGGATTGTTATATCGCTGCGTTGAACCGCTAAAGGCAAGGGATCGGGATCGCGGGTGCCGATCACATGATTAACCATTGCGTCACCGGCAATGCGATTGCCCAAATTCTTGGTGCCGTAAAATCCGGCGCTGTCGATAGGCACGACCGGAACGCCCCAACGCTCTTGGGCGGATTTGCAGACGGCGTTAATATCGTCGCCGACCAAAGCCGGAACGCAGGTGTTATAAATAAATACCGCGGGCGGATGATAGGTCTCAATCGCCTGCTTGATCGCATGAAACAAGCGTTTTTCCGAGCGTCCCATCACAATGTCTTGCTCGGTCAAATCGGTGGTCATGCCGATGCGGTATAAGTCCGCGCCGGAAGACCGGGTGCCCCGGTTATCCCAGGAGCTGCCCGCGCAAGCGATAGGTCCGTGAACGATATGGGCGACATCGGCAATCGGCAGCAAGGCTATCTGCGCTCCGTCAAAAGCGCAACCGCCCGCCGAAGCGCCTGGTTTAGGCTTGGCGCAACCGGACTTTTCCTTTTTGTTGTGTTCGCAGGCCGGTTCGTCCAGTAGTTGAGCAATGTCTTTAGTTGTTTTCATCAGCTTAACCCAATAGCTTTGTTTGATTAAGCTAAAGCAATCGTTGTGCCATTTTGTATAGCGTTGAAAATATTGGGGTTTATTGGACGTAAGTTTGTAGGAAAGCTTACAAAGAGAACGGGGTATTACAAATGTGCGTGGAGCAAAGTAAGCATTGCGTTGTGTAAATGTACATTTGTGGCTTGGTTGTTTTCGATGTTATGCTGTTTAAGCTTACATGAAGTCCGGAAGGGGAAATTTATGCGCCTATCTATTGAAGTAACTCAAGAACAACATCAACGGCTCAAAGCGGTATCGGCTTTGCGAGGCCAGAGTATTAAAGACTATGTTCTGGAACGCGTTTTCCAACCGTTGCCGGAGATAAATACTTCCAATGAAGAAGAGGCATTACGCCAGTTGGAAGCGTTTCTGAAGCCGCGTGTCGATGCGGCAGAGCAAGGGTTAGTTGTCAATAAGTCCGTGCAGCAGGTTTTTGAGGAAACTCATCAGGAAGACACGCGGTAACTGAATGCAGCCTTACGATTTAACGCCTTGCCCAAAACGGTATAATCCGGGTTAACAAAAACAGGAGCCAAGACTATGAGCGCACAACCACAATACATAACCGATGCAAACGGACAAAAGTTGTCGGTGATTTTGCCGATGGCAGATTATCTGGAGTTGTTGGAAGACCTTGAAGACCTTGCAACCATTGCAGAGCGTAAAGATGAAGGCTCTATCCAGCTTGAAGACGTTTTAAAAGAACTTAATCTATGACGCGTTACTCTATCGAGTTTAAACAGAGCGCAAAAAAAGAGTTGGCGCAACTGCCGCGACCGATAGCCGAGAAAGTGGCAGAACGCATTAAGGCGCTAGCCGACAACCCAAGACCGGATGGATGTAAAAAGCTGAGCGGATCGACATATTCATACCGAATTCGAATAAACGATTACCGTGTAGTGTATTCAATAATCGACCAGTGCCTGATTATTCAGGTTATTAAGATAGGTCATCGTAAAGACGTTTATCAATAAGATGCAGAAGCGGTGTTATACTAATTTTTCATTAATTAGTAATTAAGGCATCTGTTATGAAATTGCCGCTTTCCCCGCCTGGTTTCAGAGCGCTTCTTATAAGTCTTGATGAGAACAAGTTCAACGAATTAGTCAGCTCAAGTTTAGGGCCGACTGATGTGGAAGGGCGCTATTTACACTGGGACAAATTACGGCATTTAAAATCACCCGAAGGCTGGACCTCGGAATACTATTGGCTGGCATTAAAATTCGCCCGAAGAAATCTTTATAAAAAATTGCCTTTCACCAGCAAATCCGGGACGCAATTCCAGTTTTGCATGACCGATCATATTTACAAAGACTTACACTGGCTGG
>CAZJOY010000302.1:0-4524 GCA_964547705.1 uncultured Methylobacter sp.
TTTTTTCCCGGCGGCTTGCTTTGAAATTTCCTGAGCCAGGAACTGATAATACGCGTCACCGGCTGTCGAATAATCGCCGGAAAACCGGTCGAAACAAATAAAAGTCAACCCATGTTCTTTAGCGTAAAGATCGAAAATTGCGCATTCTTCCGGTGCGCCGGGCGCACCGTGAAAGTAGATCACTAATTTTCCATTATCGGAACCGAACTGGCTGAATTTCAATGACTGCTCCAGTTGATGCATAACGTTTAAATTCACTGAAGCTGCACGGCTTTATTGCGCAACGTCCGGTGGAATGATGGCTTGGGCATTGACAGCGCCCCTCCAGCCAACCGAGTAAAGCCATTTTTCATATTGATCTTCCAGATCGAGCGGCATCGGAACATTTTCGCGGCCACTCTGCTCTGTTATTTCGGCTGTCCTTTCTTCAAGCGTGTTCAGACCAACCGCAAGCCGACGCTCATTGACAGATTCGGGATTCTCAATCGGATAGGGCTTTAGCTCACCGGTATGATTTGGCTGGAATTGTGTCCCGTAAATTTGGAGTTTCCCTTCGTACATCCGAATTCGGTCTTCCAGCATTGCCGCTTGCCAAGGGATAACGTCGTTGCAGGAAGCGGCTTGCTTAAGCAAGGATAGGCAGTGCCGCATAAATGGAGGATTACCAATGGCATGCTGTGCGATTAGCCATGCTGCCCATGCGCCGTCCTCACCCACAAGATTTTTGCCGGGCCAGCCATATTGCTCGATGATGGACGCAAGGCGAGCGGCATTTTTTTTGTGCACCGCTTCCATGTTAGGGTGATAACCGTGGTTACATAAAGAACCATTAACAGCTAACTCTTCCCTTACGGAGAGATCATTTTCTGCCATCGCCACAAGTTCTTGGCTCAGCAGTTCGTTTGGATGTTGCATCAGAGCTTTCCTTTTTGTGCTTAACTTAAAAATAAGCCGGTCTACATGGCCTTTACAGGATTAGCATACATTCACTGTTAATCGTGACCGGTGCAACAGCCAAGACAGATAAACAGCAGCTGCAAAATCGTAAGCAAGGCAAAACATAGGCCACCAGATAGGCACGCCTGGATTGGACATGAAATGCCCATGGAAAACATCGAAAATGCCATGCACGAATAATGCGGCAACAACAAACCACAGATTACGCTTGAAGCCTAAAACAGCGGCACCTATAAATACGAGCATGACGGTAATTTCAAGTAAGACGGTTTCGATAGATCCACCGATAACCGAAAACAGAACATAATAAGAAGCGATGACAGCTAATACGGTTGGGTAGAAAGCACGGTCTTTGTCGAACCCGATGAATGTAGCCGATAGCGATACAACTAACGCAATCACAATGCCGATAAAATACGCCATGAGACATCCTTAACAATCGCATCTACGAGGATCAACGATACCGTCAGGCAAATCGAGTTCCAGCACAACGGCCCCGCAGTGGCACATCGCTAGATGCTTCGGCTTAATGACCGTCTTTCCAACTTGCTTAATCATAGCGAATCACCTTTTTGCTTCATCATGTTACGGGTAAAGGACTCATAGCCCGGCGGCGCTTGAAACCCGTCTGTAACCGCCTCAATCGTCAAACAATTATCCAGTAACGCCTCATCGCGCCAACGTTGGCCGACAAGCTGAACCCCGACCGGCAAGCCATTGACAACGCCAACGGGTAATGTCACGACCGGGCTTCCCGTCAATGAAAACGGAACAGCCATGCTAATCGTCCCTTCCAAATAGGACAAGCGATGATCGTCTACCCTGATAGTTGGCGGTTTTCCAAACCTGTTTGGGCGTTGATGCGGAAAGGCAACGCTTGGGGTGACCGGACATAACCAGACATCCCACGAATCAAGAAACTGCTCCAGCTGGGAGATGAACCGCTCCCGGATATTAAGCGCTTCGTTATACTGACGAAAATCGAAAGTCATCCCTGCGGCAAAGGCGCGAACGAGTGCTTGGGATTTAGGCAAAAACCGTCCAATCATTGATAAAGGCAAGCGCTCCATAGCAGGCATACCTAAACCGACTTCCGCTCCCGCGATAATACCGTAGGCATACCAAATCTCTTCGAAATCAAAACCACTCGGACAGCAGCGTTCAACTGTCATTCCTGCCTGAATCAATTGCTGAACAGTACGATCCAAACCGGTTCTGGTACGGCTACATAGCGGCAAACCGTTAAAATCATCCCACCACGCCACCCGTAAAAGCCGGGTTTTTGCAGTCTTGGCTGAACAAATTGGCAGCGGCAGAATCTCCGTATCGATGCCATCAGGCCCCGCCATGCTGTCAAACCCTAAGCGCAGATCATCAACGCATCGGGCGAGCACGCCGAGCGACAGCAAGTGCCGCACGGAACGTTGTGCTTCAGGAAGGTGTGGAATATGGCCTGTGCGAGGCACTCGATTTTCAGTAGCTTTAAGCCCCGCTACGCCACAATACGCCGCCGGAATGCGTATTGAACCGGCGAGGTCACTGCCAATATCCAGAAACGAAAAATTCATCGCTACCGCTGCCGCGCTTCCGCCGGAACTTCCGCCGCTGGTTAATGCCGGATTCCACGGATTATTCGTGCATCCGAACAACGGACTCCAACACTGAACATCACCGGCGAATTGCGGCAAATTGCTTTTTCCAAGCACAATGGCTCCGGCCTCTTTCAGTCGTGCAACAACTGTTGCGTCTTTTATTGGAACAAAATCTTTAAGAGGCGGATGACTGCCGGTTGTCCTGAGACCTTGGGTTTCGAACGCATCTTTAACGGAGATGGGAATGCCGAAAAGTGGCGGCAAATCGCCACCTTGAGCGATACGAATGTCCGCCGCTTTTGCTGCATTCAACGCGGCTTCCTTGTTCAGGGTCACAATGGCGTTTATTGCAGGATTGTGGCGATCAATTCGATCCAGACAGGCTTGCGCTGCCTGCGTCGCAGTTATGGCGCCATCGCGAATGGACCGGGCTAAGTTTTTGGCTGAATTAGTCATGCGAACTCGAAAACAAATATTAATAAATCAAAATTGCGCAGGGAGAGCTCAAGCGCGTCGAGAATACCGTGAATATAAAACACCAGTTGCCGGCGGCACCGAATTGACGATATGCCAATGCCTTGATAAAAATTCATTACCACAATCTTAGATTGCACGATCAACTACCGCCCTCAAAAAAGCCGTAATCAACGGATGAGGCTTTAAAGAAGTCGGACGCGATTGCGGCACGAACAGCGTCCCGATAAAAAACGGATGATCGGGATGCTCAATAACACGGATTTCACCTTCGGCATCGGAACCTGAGACATTCAATAGCCCTTGCTTCATCTGATCAATGCAATCCGGGTTAACGCCAAAAGTTCAGTATTATTGCTTTTTCGCCGATAACTCTCCGTAGATTGAAGCTACCTGATACGCAGGCTAAAAATTAATCTGCATCTCGCGGCCAGCCAATGAACAATCCAGTTGCGAAATGAACAGGTTTGAGGCGTAGGGATCGTATTCGGCGTGTTGTGCATCCTTAAAACCTAGGACATTCCGGGCATATTCGATCACCATATGCTGAAACCCGCCGCAGGTACCGAAGCAGGGAATTTTGTTTTCCCTGGCATAGCGAATCGCCCACAAGGTAAGCTCCATATTTTTATACGGGCTTCCCGGCGCAATCCATAGGCCCGAATATTGTTCAAACAAATTCGGGCCTATGTCTTCAGTTGAAATCCAGTCAGCCGTTAACTCCACGTCCAACAGGTTTCGAGCCCGTTCTATAGCTTCGTTTGTCGAAATGTGCGGAGGAAAAGTCGGCGTATATTCACCGAGCAAAGCAATTGACTTGATCATGCTGTTGGGATCGCAAAATGATAAACCAGAAACTGCTCATCGCGCTTCCAACCGGCCGATTGATAAAGCCTCTGGGCGGCTTCGTTAGTTATCGCGGTTGACAGCGAAACGCGGACGGCGCCCCCGGACTCCGCGTATTCAACGGCGGCGTTTATCAATTGCGAGGCTACGCCTTTTCTTCGGGCATGCTCATCAACGAACAGATCGTTAAGCACCAATATCCGCGCCAGCGATACCGATGAAAAGCTCGGATAGAGCTGGGTGAAACCAACGGCTTTAGCGCCTTTATGAGCAATGAACAAAACTGATTCATTATGATTGAAGCGCGCCGACAAAAACGCTGTTGCCGCCGACAAATCGCTTGCCCGGCCGTAAAACCGGCGATAACTGTCAAAAAGCGGCGCGAGCCCATCAAGGTCGGACAGAACAGCTTGGCGGATGGTGATTGTGTTCATAATTCTCCAGAAATGCGGTTCGAAACTTCAATTAAATTCATGTCCGGGTCACGCAAATAAACCGACATAATCGGCCCCGTCGCCCCAGTGCGTTGCACAGATCCATCAATCACAGTTACACCGCATGAAGACAGATGCTCTACCACGCCAGCTAACGGAACCGAAGTGATAAAGCTGAGTTGAGCAGCTTGTCTGCTCAAACGAAACTTATGCCCTTTGGG
>CAZJOY010000303.1:0-4506 GCA_964547705.1 uncultured Methylobacter sp.
GCGGCCCCTTGTCTATTCGCTTAGGCAGAAATGGTCGATTTATAGGTTGCACCAACTATCCTGAGTGTTCTTATACCAGAAACTTGAACGATGATGGCGGCGCTAGCGATGAACCCGAAGTTGTCGAAGGACGATCCTGCCCTAAATGCGAATCGCCTTTAGTGATTAAGACCGGACGCTACGGCAAATTTATCGGTTGCAGCGGTTATCCCAAATGCAAGCATATCGAGCCTTTGGAAAAACCATCGGATACCGGTGTTGAGTGCCCACAATGTAAAAAAGGCAACATTCTTAAGTGTAAGTCCCGAAACAGCAAAATATTCTATTCCTGCTCGGAATATCCGAAATGCGATTATGCATTATGGAACGCGCCGATCCATGAAAGCTGCCCGGAATGTGCATGGCCTATCCTGACCGTCAAAGAAACTAAACGGCGCGGCGTGGAAAAGGTTTGCCCGCAAAAAGAATGTAAGTATGCGACGCCGTATGAAGGCGATCCTGCTGATGTGCAAGGACCTACGTAGTCAGCCCTGAAAAAAGCGCCCCAACCATGCTTACAGACACCGAGACTCCGATCTCAGCCGGTAACAAGCTCTTAAGCGGAACCCATTTCAACGAATAGCGTTTTTGTGGTACCTATCAGCCGAATCCGGGAGGGTTTAATCGTTTTAACGATCAAAATCAGCGCAAAAAATAGCCTCATCCAAAGGCTGAAATTCCAGGCTACGGCTGCCATCAATAAATTGATACCGTCACCGAACGTGCCCTTGAGGAAGTTTCTCACGAGTTGAGGTGAAACCTGCCAACGGTTTACATTTGTGCGTATCGTTGTGTTCGGTTAAAAGCAACGCCGTAGCGTTCTCGTACAATTCTTTTTTGGTCTTCGGCCATTGCCCGTTTTTTACCGAATCGGCCAGCATTATCAGTGTTTGCGGATTAGCCAGCAATGAACTCACGCCCTTGCTATAGGCTTGTTCCCTAAACTCACTCGGATTATCAATATTTTTCCCGGTAAGTATCCGGCCTATTTCTTTTTCAGTCAGTGCTTCAAGAACCACTACGCAATAGCCGCCGTTAGCTTCAAAATAGGGCTTAAATAATTCGAGGTCTGTCTCGCCCAGCCAATCCGCCACACGGCAAGATAATCGAACTTTCGATGGTTTGATTTGCCAGATGCTCTTGATTATTTCACCGATTGAATCCGGCTGCTCGCTACGTGACCGTTTTTCATCAAGCGCATCGATATAAACAGGTTTATTGGCATAGGATTCATCGACATTAAATATAAAGCTTCTAGCGGTTATGCAATTGCCGTCTTCGTGTTGACTTGCATGATTGAATAGATAGCTCTTACCTGCTCCCGGCTCACCTAACAAAACGATATTCGGTATCTCTAAAATATCGGCAAAAGTCAGGCCTTCGCTGTCTTTAATATTGTCATCAATGGGGTGAATTTTTTTAACTGAACGATTTATCATGCCTTAATATCTAACGTGGGTGATCGTGCGTAATACTTACATATAAACTATTTAAGCCCAACGTTTTTATGCTGTGCTGTTATAGCGGATTACGGAGTTGCCCAGCTTTAATTGGCTAATATAGATTGAAAGCCCCTATCAATCGTACTAATCTAAGTACCAATAAAAAGCTTTGGAGTAAGTTATGGCTAGCATCATCTTGGCGGAAACCTCCGCAAGTGTCTCGGAATTAAAAAAGAATCCTATGGGTACAGTGGCCGCAGGCGAGGGCTTTCCGGTTGCCATACTGAACCGCAATGAACCCGCTTTTTATTGCATCCCCGCAAAAGCCTATGAAGCCTTACTGGAAAAACTGGAAGATCTGGAACTCAATGCGATAGCTGACGCGCGCGAAAATCAAGCTGAAATCAAAGTCAATCTGTCCGACTTATAAGCGCACGGAACTATATCCCGATGGCTTACAGCCTTGCTTTTAAGGAAGATGCACTTAAAGAATGGCATGCCCTTGATAATACGGTGCGGGAGCAATTCAAAAATAAGCTGGAAGAACGACTCGCGAACCCGCACGTCCCAGCTTCAAAAATGTCGGGACAAAAAGACCGTTACAAAATCAAACTCCGCAGCATGGGGTTTCGATTGGTATATGAAGTGAGGGATAACGAACTGATCGTCGTTGTTGTAGCCGTCGGCAAACGTGAGCGCAACGCTGTTTATAAGGCGGCTGCTAAACGGTAGGGATTTTTTGCGCTTTCTACGCCCGCATCCCCCAAGCAAATCATCCATCGGCCTCAGTTTAAAGTAAAATGTAAACCTTTAGATTTATGCCTGAGTTCGACGAGTTGTTCAATAATGCCTACGCAAAACCACAATTATTTAAGCCTATCAAAAAGGCGTTATGACTAACAAACCCATCGAAATTCTCAAAACCGTTTTCGGCTACGATAAATTCAGAGGCCAACAACAGGAAATTATCGAGACGCTGATCGCCGGTCAGGATGCGATGGTGTTGATGCCGACCGGCGGCGGCAAATCGTTGTGCTATCAGATTCCGGCCTTGGTTCGGCCCGGCGTCGGCATTGTGATTTCACCGCTAATCGCGTTGATGCAGGATCAAGTCAACGCCTTGCTGCAATTGGGCGTCAAAGCCGCGTTCCTGAACTCCACCTTATCCCTTGAACAATCCCGAAGAACCGAACAACAACTGCTTAACGGCGAGCTGGATTTGCTGTATATCGCCCCGGAACGTCTGACCTCGGACCGCACCGGCGCACTGTTCGAGCGCATCAAGATTGCGCTGTTTGCGATTGACGAAGCGCATTGCGTATCGCAATGGGGCCATGATTTCCGGGCCGATTATCTGCAACTGTCGCTGCTTCACGAGCGCTTTCCCAACATTCCACGCATCGCGCTGACCGCGACCGCCGACGATAAAACCCGCGAAGAAATCAAGCTGCGCCTGGGGCTTGAGCAGGCCAAGCTGTTCCTCAGCGGTTTCGACCGCCCGAACATCCGCTACCGGATCGTGCAAAAACAAAATTCCCGCGAGCAGTTGATCGATTTTATCCGCGCCGAACATGCCGGCGATGCCGGTATTGTTTATTGCCTGTCGCGCAAAAAAGTCGACGCAACCGCCGAATGGCTCAGAACCAAAGGCGTCAACGCCCTGCCCTATCATGCCGGGATGGATGCCGGTTCGCGCGCCAAACATCAGCACCAGTTTTTAATGGAGGACGGCTTGGTGATTGTTGCGACCATCGCTTTCGGCATGGGCATCGACAAGCCCAATGTCCGTTTTGTCGCGCATCTGGATTTGCCGAAAAGCGTCGAAGCCTATTATCAGGAAACCGGCCGCGGCGGCCGCGACGGCTTGCCTGCCAACGCATGGATGGCTTACGGTTTGCAGGATGTAATCACGCTACGGAAAATGTTGCAGGATTCCAATGCCGACGAAGCGCATAAACGCATCGAATACCACAAGCTCGATGCGATGCTGGCTTTATGCGAACAAGTCCATTGCCGTCGGCAGGCGCTGTTGGACTATTTCGGCGACCGTCTCGAGCAGCCCTGCGGCAACTGCGATACCTGCCTGGAACCGGTCAACACTTGGGACGGGACGCTGGCCGCGCAAAAGGCGCTGTCCTGCATCCACCGCACTCAGCAGCGTTACGGCGTCGGCTATTTGATCGATGTGTTGCGCGGCAAGGCTACCGAGCGGATTATCAAATCCGCTCATGACAAGTTGTCGACTTTCGGCATCGGCACGGATATTGATGAACAACAATGGCATTCGGTGTTCAGGCAACTAGTTGCGCGGGGCTTGGTTAGCGTCAATTTCGACCAGTTTGGCGCCTTGCAATTGACCGAAGCCTGCCGGCCGATCTTGCGCGGGGAGCAGCAATTGATGCTGCGCAAGGATCTACAACCTGCCAAACCGGAACGCGGCCGCAGCGGCAGCAAGAAAACAAGCCGGGAGTTTGCCAAAGCGGACGATACCTTGCTGTGGAATGCGTTGCGCGCCAAGCGCAAGATGCTTGCCGATGCCCAGGATGTGCCACCCTATGTTATTTTCCATGATGCAACCTTGATGGCCATGCTGGAAGCCAAGCCGACCAATCGCCAGCAAATGGGCCTGCTGTCCGGCATCGGCGAACGCAAACTGGAACTTTACGCCGATGAATTTCTGGCGGTGATCGGCGAGTTTGTCGATATTAATAAGAACGGGCCAATCGGACTGTCGGATACGATGGCTGAATCGGTAGCCTTATTCCGGCTGGGTTACGGTGTAAAGCAGATTGCCCAACAACGGGAACTGCAAGAAACGACCATTTACGGGCATCTGGCCCAGTCGCTGGAACAAGGGATGCTGGTGCTGGCCGATGTCGTCGAACTGCCCGAACAGGAAATCAGGCTCATCGAAGAAGCGATTATCAACTTGCCCGAAGAGCAACGGAACGCACTTAAGCCGGTTTATGAGCTGTTTGGCGGACAATACAGTTATGGAGTTTTGCGCTGTGTCAGGGCTGCATTG
>CAZJOY010000304.1:0-4420 GCA_964547705.1 uncultured Methylobacter sp.
CACCGGCACGTTGCCAAACGCGTGGATCGTAGTATTTTTTGTTGGGCTTGTCGTCACCGTCAGGGTTGCCGATTTGGCCTTGCAAATAACCTTCGTTTTGTTTGTAGTAGTTCATGATGCCTTCCCAAGTTGCCCATTGGGTATCGGTATCGATGTTCATTTTGATCACGCCGTAGCTGATCGATTCTTTGATTTCTTCTGCGCTAGAGCCTGAGCCGCCGTGAAATACAAAGTTCAGAGTGTTTGTCGGAACGCCGAATTTTTCAGAAACGTGTTTTTGTGAGTTAGCCAAAATGCTTGGCGTCAATTTAACGTTACCTGGTTTATAAACGCCGTGAACGTTGCCGAATGAAGCAGCAATCGTGAAGCGTGGGCTGATTTTGCTTAATTCTTCGTAAGCGTAAGCCACATCTTCCGGTTGAGTGTACAGCATTGAATGATCCATATCGCTGTTATCGACGCCATCTTCTTCACCGCCGGTGCAGCCTAATTCGATTTCCAGAGTCATACCCATTTTGGACATACGCGCCAAATATTGGCCGCAAATTTCAATGTTTTCTTTCAGACTTTCTTCAGACAAATCCAGCATGTGCGAGCTGAATAATGGCTTGCCGGTTTCTGCGAAATGTTTTTCGCCGGCATCCAGCAATCCGTCAATCCAAGGCAGCAGTTTTTTAGCCGCATGGTCGGTATGCAAAATGACTGGTACGCCATAAGCTTCAGCCACATTGTGTACGTGTTTAGCACCGGAGATAGCGCCTAAAATAGCAGGAGTTTGTCCTTCCGCTTTAAGGCCTTTACCGGCAATAAATGCTGCGCCGCCGTTAGAAAACTGGATAACGATAGCCGATTTTACTTTCGCTGCCGCTTCCAACGCTGCATTAATTGAATCAGTGTTAATGACATTTACCGCGGGCAATGCGAAGTTGTTTTCTTTGCAAATTGCAAAGATTTTTTGTACGTCATCGCCAGTTACAACACCGGGTTTTACTACATCTGAAATTTTCTGTGACATTAAGTTTTCCTGTTTCAATCTGTTACGTTAGGGAGATCAAGCCGAGGCATTGCGGTTGCGGAAAAATATTCGCTACCCAATGCAGTCAGCCGTATATTATAAAGTGTGTTCAAATAATAGGCTACTTAGCAATAAGCGTACTCGGCAACAATAACCCGTTATTCAAACTAAAACCCGGCCTACAATGCGTCCAATTGCGCATAAGCCAGTATCAGCCACTTGAGGCCGACTTGCTTAAAGTTGATTTGCACTCTTTCCTGCGCGCCCTCGCCTTCCATCTGCAATACCACGCCTTCGCCGAATTTGACATGACTGACGCGCTGGCCCAGTTTGTATTTGCCTTCCGTTTGCAATGATTGGGCTTTCGGCTGTACGGATGTCACCGGACGCGCCACGGTGGCGCGCATTCTGACTTCCTGGATATGTTCCGCAGGAATCTCGCGCAAAAAACGCGACGGTCTTGGGTAGCTTTCCCGTCCGTATAAACGCCTGGATTCGGCATAAGTCAGGTACAAGCGCTGCATCGCCCGGGTGATACCCACATAACAAAGCCTGCGCTCTTCTTCCAATCGCCCGACGTCCTCGACAGACTGTTGCGATGGAAATAAGCCTTCTTCCATGCCGACTAAAAACACTTGCTTAAACTCCAGGCCTTTGGCCGAATGCAAGGTCATCAGCTGCACGCAATCGTCGAAATCGTCGCCTTGCAGTTCGCCGGATTCCAAGGTGGCATGGGCTAAAAACATATCCAGTTCGCTCAAACCCTCTTCATCTTCGATGTCGCCGATTGCGGTCGCATCAAACAACCGTGCCGCGTTGACTAGCTCTTCGAGGTTTTCCACTTTTTCCTCGTCTTTGTCGGTTTTGTCCTTTTTATAGAGTTCAAGCAGGCCGCTTTTTTCGACCACCAGTTTGACCTTTTCATAAAGTTCAAGGCCTTCCGCCTCTGCGTCGAACCGCTTGATTAGCTCCAAAAAGCCGATCAGCGCGTTGGTCGCTCTGGCCGATAAGGTACGCTGATTAATCAGCGCAATCGCCGCGCCCCATAAAGAAAGGCTTTGGTCGCGCGCTATGTTGCGAATATCGTCGATGGTTTTGGCGCCGATGCCGCGGGTCGGGGTGTTGATTACCCGTTCGAACGAAGCATCGTCATTGCGGTTGGACATCAGCCGTAAATAGGCCAGCGCGTTTTTAATTTCCGCCCGCTCGAAGAAACGCAAGCCGCCGTAAACCCGGTAAGGCGTGCCGGTGGTCATCAATCTTTCTTCAAACTGGCGGGACTGGGCGTTGGACCGGTACAAAATGGCGACATCTTTGCGCATGCCGCCTTCGTTCACCCAAGCCCTGATCCGGTCGACGACAAAATGCGCTTCGTCCTGTTCGTTGAATGCCGCGTACAATGAAATCAACTCGCCATCGCCGGAATCGGTCCATAGCTCTTTGCCCATTCGGCCGTCGTTGACGCTAATGACTTTATTCGCGGCTTTCAGGATATTGCCGGTCGAACGGTAGTTCTGTTCCAGCTTGATGACTTGATGGTTCGGGTAATGTTTTTGAAAGCTGTAGATATTTTCGATTTTCGCGCCGCGCCAGCCGTAAATCGACTGATCGTCATCGCCGACAACAAAGATATTGTCCCTGTCCTGAGTCAACAGCCGCAGCCACGCATATTGTATGGTGTTGGTATCCTGAAACTCGTCGACATGAACCTGCCTGAAGCGCTGCTGATAAAACTCCAGCACATCGGGGTTATCGCGTAGCAATTCATGCGCCCGGAGCAGCAACTCGGCAAAATCCACCAAGCCGGAACGGTCGCACAACTCTTCATACGCTTTATATATAGTCAGCATTTGCCGCTGGTAGAGATCGCCGGTCTCCATCATGTGCCGTGCCCTGATGCCTTCGTCTTTTTGCGCATTGATAAACCATTGCGCTTGACGCGGCGGCCACTTGTCGGCATCCAGATTCAACGAGGCCAGCAGGCGTTTGATCACCCGCAACTGGTCGCCTGAATCCATGACTTGAAAAGTTTCCGGCAATTTAGCCTGCTTGGCATGCCGTCTTAGCAGCCGATGCGCGATACCGTGAAAGGTCCCTATCCACATCGATTGTGCGGACATACTGAGTAAATCCTCAATCCTGCTGCGCATTTCCTTAGCGGCTTTATTGGTAAAAGTGACGGCCAGAATACTGTGCGCCGACACGCCTTCCACCTGAATCTGCCAGGCGATGCGATGGACTAATACACGGGTCTTGCCGCTACCGGCACCTGCCAAAACAAGCATCGCCTGAGAAGGTGCGGAAACTGCCTGACGCTGAGCATCATTGAGAGGATCTATGATTGAAGTGACATCCATTACCTAAAGCACCTACTGTTGATATTTTTTTCGCTTGCACATTTTTTGGAGCTGTGTATATTGCATGAGGTTCGATGATGACTGACTGAACCGTTGTTTTATTACGATAATAATAAATATACCCAGAGGATTTTGAGATGAGTTTTGATTTTAAACGTATGCTTAAATTTGAACACAATATTGGCGAAAAAGAAAAGAAGTACCGTTTATACGGGGGCGTGGCACTTCTGGTGATTTCACTTTTCGTACCAGGCGGTGAAGTTCTTCTACTGTTACTGGGCTTGGTTCTTACTGCAACAGGCTATTCAGGCTGGTGCCCGGCATATTCCGGACTTAACAAAAATACCTGCGGAACCGAAGGCAGCGCTGAAGAAAACACGCCTTCTTCCGAGGAAGGTTAAGCCGTCAAGGCACAAGACTAAACCCCGGTTTCGTCTTGTGCCTATTATACGGTTTTATTCCTCTTTACTAAACTCGCCTTCCAGCACGTTATTTTCAGCGGCTTTTCCCTGCTGAAAATGCGCTCCGGCCTGAACAAGATAATGTTCAATCACATACTGGGCAATTTTTCCGCGGAATTGCGGGATTAAACAGGCAAAACCGATTATATCGGTAATAAAACCCGGTGTTAATAATAAGGCTCCTCCCACTAGAATAATAGGGCCTTCAACCATCTCATAAGCGGGAATCTCGCCTCGAGCCAAACTTTCCTGAAACCGCTGAAACGTTGCAAAACCTTGCTGTTTCAATAGCCATGCACCTAATACTGCGGTAAACACCACCAACAGAATGGTCGGGAATGCGCCAATAATACCCCCCACCTGTATCAGCAAATAAATTTCTGCAAACGGGATAATCAGGACAACCAGAAATAGTATTTGAAAAATTTTCATCTAAAGAACTCTTTTGATAATCGTCGTTGTTACAGTATAAAGACAATTCGGCTTAACTTCTAGGATAATATCCGACGCCTTAGTTTTTATGACCTGTAATATGCCTTCTGACCATCAACTAATTTTCTCTCCTTCCCCCGATAAACAACCCGCGG
>CAZJOY010000305.1:0-4389 GCA_964547705.1 uncultured Methylobacter sp.
AATTACACCGCGACCCGCACAACCAACACCGGGCTCTGGACCGCCTGATTCAACGCATTTGATGCCGCCGTATCCGACTTTTAATACATCTTCAAGTTCTAAATCTTCAACACTACCTGCTTCGGCAGCCAAGCTCATAATCGTAGTTTGGGCTTTTGCATGAAGGATTAAACGTGTAGAGTCAGCTTTTGGGTCGCAGCCGACGATCATCACTTTGTTGCCTAATTCCGCTAATGCAGAAACCAGGTTTTGAGTTGTAGTAGATTTACCGATTCCACCTTTACCGTATATTGCACATTGACGTAATGCCATGGTCTTCTCCTCTTATTAGGACGTTGTTGTTAATGACATTAGTGTTAAAGCAAGGGGTGTGCCAATTAATGCAAACACATTTAACGCATTGATTTATATGGTTGATATTTGTTGTTGGTAAGTGAGAATAGCGTTGTCTTTCAAACATTTTGTAATGTTCTGTAAGCTTAGTAACAGTGCGGTTATTCTTTATTGTTCGAATGGGTTCGTACTTTGCGAAAGCTTTTTTAAATAGACGCCTGGTTTTCCTGTTCACGGCAGCAAAAAAAACAATTAGTAATATAAGTATCCGGTTAAGATAAAACTTTCATACAAAAATAAAGGAAACAGCTCATGAAAAAATCACATATTTGTTTGTTGGCGGTTTTAACAGTATTTTCTTTCTCTAATGCTTATGCGCATTCATCGGCTAAAAATGCATCGGTAGGTCATACCGCAGCGCAAAAGTTCGGTAGGGGATTGGCGGGAATGACGACCGGCTTTTTGGAAATACCGGGCAATATTGTTAAGGAAACCCAGGCTAAAGGCGCTGTGGGCTTTCCTATCGGCCTTGCTACCGGTTTGGGAATGACGGTTACGCGCGAACTGGTTGGCGTTTATGAATTTATTTCCGCGCCTTTTCCGGTTCCGTCCGGTTTTCGGCCTATTTTAACGCCCGAATACCCTTGGGATTATTTTGAGTAAATTTAAAAAGCGCAGTATTCATTTAAGTATCTGATGTTACGCATACAGATGATAAAAAGCGTAGTCCACGAAAGGCACGAAAGGCATGAAAATAGTTAACCACATCATTCCCAAACTCTTGTGCTCATCGTTATAGACAGCTCTCTGCGGACTGTCGTCATTACGACCATCCCTGACCTGACGTTAGGTGAAAAACAGACCGCTAGGCAGACCTTCCAGGTTTTAAAAACCTGGAAGGTCTAACTGCTGGCAACGTTCTGAACAGCCGGGAACTATCGAAAGGACGATAATAAATGTCGGATATGACACTGTCGGCGAGAAACCTAAGGCTGATATTTTTTCGTGCCTTTCGTGGATACTGCATAACATCAGTAAGTATGTAGGAGCCGGCCATGTTCCGCGATGAAAACGCTGCAAATGTCGCGGGTGCTTGCTGCTTCTACGGTGTCATTGTCTTCTTAACTGAATGGTAGTAATGCATTGCATGGGAATACGGTCTCGTAGAATGCAGTGGTTGAAGAACTCGGGATAATCTGATTACTCTTTATAGCGTTTTCATGGTGAAACATGATTGGAGGTCGTCTTTTCTTGCTTTATAGTTGGATTGCCTTACATCAAAGATATCGAAGTTTTTTGTTGATCTATTTAAGTGAAGCAACAGAAAATTGTTACAAACGGAACAAAACGCCAGGGTTATTCAGCAGTAGATAGCGTCATATAAGTCTTTATTATTCAATTATTTAAAAAATCTACCGAATGTTGGAAAAAACTGGATTGAATATTGCTTAAGTAGTCCGATATACATACCTACTTACCAATGGAGTTTCCAATGTCCTCTACTGTCTTTTCCGAAATACTCGATGGCTTGTATGAAAACAAAGTCGTGCCTTACTTGGGACCGGGCGCGCTTTTCGATGCAACCGATAAACTAACCGGAGCCTCGATGCCGGCCGATAGCAATAGCCTGATTTTGGCGATGAATAACGGCGTACCGATGGCCCCGAAGCTAATGTACGAGTTCCCCAGGGCGGCGATGAATCAGGAGCTAAAAAAAGGCCGGAATTTTCTGGGCCAGTTTCTGACCAAACTCTATGGCGAAACCGAATATACACGCGCGGCAGTGCATGACTGGTTGGCGGAATGGCGGCCCGCTTATGTGATCGACATCAACAGGGATACCCAGTTACAGGATACTTATGCCGATGAAGAACATACTTTAATCGTAGGCGTCGCAAGAATCACCGCCAGCCAATACCGATACAAAATATATCACTTCGATGGCAGCGATTATTTTGAAATCTCCCAGGAACAGGTTGACCACGGGCTGCCGATTTTATTCAAACCGCTGGGCACACCCAGACCCGAAGCCAACTACATCGCTTCCGATGCCGATTATGTCGATTACATCACCGAGTTGATGGGCGGCTTTGCTATTCCCTATTTTCTTAAAGAGTACCGTAAGGGCAAACAATACCTGTTTATCGGCGTGCCGCTAAACAGGGACTCGGAACGCATGGTCATGAGCGACATCATTTACGGCGCGTCAGAGAAAAAAGGCTGGGTTTTAAACAAAAATCCGACCGACAAAGAAATACGCTATTGCAAAAAAATAGGCCTGGAAATCCTGGACGTGGATGTCGAAGAGCTGATGTCTACCGTGCTTGTCTAATGAGCCAGTCCGACGCATTCGCCAATCACCGTTTGCTGCTTTACTACAAAGGCGACATCAGCGCATTGATCCTGTTCGCCCAACATAGCAACGGCAGCATCTGTTTTCCGGAGGCGCTGCCGGCGTTGTCCAGCGCATTGGAGCCGGAAGAGTTTCAGTCCGGCAAAGTCAGTACCCATCCGGCCACGCTGGTCAATAACATCAACAAGCTTTTGCAACTGGATAATGACTTGCTGCGCGTCGAACCGGAATTTAGTGAGCAAATCGACGCGCCCGGCGGCATCATCACCGTCCATATGGCGCGCTTCATGCTGCTCGATCCGCCGCATAAACTGATGCAAAGCCGGGAGTGCCGGATGAGAACCCTGCCGGAACTGCGCGGTAGGCCGCCTGCGGAAATGGAGTTGCTGCGCCGCGCCTATACCAAAGTGATGTAGGTCTAAGATGTTTGATTTCATGGACATCAACTACGATGAGCCCTACGAGCCGGCGGGGTCGGGGCCTTATATTCCGGATGCCGGGGAATGCATGCGTTGCGGCATCTGCGTAAGCAGTTGCCCGACTTTCCGCCTGTTCCAAATCGACGAAGAAACCCCGCGCCGGCGCATCCGCACGATCAGCAAGCTATTGGTTGAAAACCAGCCGATCAGCGCCGAGGAGCGCAAGCATCTGGATAACTGCCTGCAATGCCGGGCCTGCGAAACCGTTTGTCCAAGCCGGATGGCTTATGGGCAGCTATTCGATCAGGCTCAAGCCGAATTAAAAGTTAAGATGGGCTGGCTGGCGAAACTGGCGTTCAACCTAATTGAAAACAAGCACTGGTTGAGGCGTTTAATGCCGCTGTCGGCTGCTTACCTGAAATCGGGCCTGCAAAAACCGTTACGCTTTAGCGGATTGCTGAAAAAACTGCATTTGGCGGAGGCCGAAGCCTTGTTGGGTAAACCGGCATTGCGGCCATTGGTGGTTTCTTATCCGGCGAGTGCGGCGAAGCGCGGCCAAGTGGCGCTGTTCACCGGTTGTATCGCCGAGCATTTCGACCGCGAAACCTTGCAGGGCGCAATCCAACTGCTTAATGCAATAGGCTACGAGGTGCTGGTGCCGCCGCAACAAGGCTGCTGCGGAGCGATACACCAGCACAACGGCCAATTCGCCGTCGCATTGATCGACAATAACATCGCGGTGTTCAATGCTCTGGACGTCGATGCCGTGATCCACACCGCCACCGGTTGCGGCGCGATGCTAAGCGAATATCAAACCGATGATGCAGCCGGGCAACTGTTTCGGCAGCGCTTGTGCGACATCAACGAATTTTTGCTGAAACACTGGCCGGACGAACTGCAACTGACGGCATCCGGGCTGAAAGTCGCAGTGCATGAGCCATGCAGCCAACGCAACGTTCTGAAAAACCAGCAAGCCGTTTATGCGTTGCTGGAAAAAGTTCCCGGTTTAAGCATTGTCGCGCTGGCCGATAATCACATCTGCTGCGGTGCAGGCGGCAGCTACATGCTGACTCATCCCGGTAATGCCGGACAGTTGCTCGATTTGAAACGGCAGGCGATCAGCGATTCCGAAGCAGATGTGGTGGTTAGCGGTAATTTCGGTTGCGCGGTTTATCTGAATGCCGATGGGGGCAGGGTGGAGCATCCTTTGCAGTTGCTGGCCCGGCAGCTGCCGTTTATGTAGGGTGCGCATCGCGCACCATTTCCAATGGCATCCAATTGCTG
>CAZJOY010000306.1:0-4364 GCA_964547705.1 uncultured Methylobacter sp.
CTCATCGCGAAATACCGTAAAGCCTTCCTTCAGGCTAAGCTGGAACCAGTCGCGACAGGTGATGCGATTGCCGGTCCAGTTATGGAAATATTCATGGCCGATCACGCCGTCGATATGCTCATAATCCGAATCGGTTGCAGTATCGGGCCGAGCCAGTACAAATTTAGTATTGAATACGTTAAGCCCTTTGTTTTCCATCGCGCCCATGTTGAAGTGACTGACAGCGACGATCATATACAAATCCAGGTCGTATTCACGGCCATAGACTTGCTCATCCCAACGCATCGCATTTTTCAGCGATTGCATGGCATGGTCGCATTTATCGACATCATGTTTTTCAACAAAAATTTGCAAGTCGATTTCACGGCCGGATTGAGTGGTAAAGCGATCAGCGACACATTCGAGCTGGCCTGCAACCAACGCGAACAGATAGCACGGCTTATTGAACGGGTCTTCCCACGTTACCCAGTGGCGATTATTCGGCAATTCACCTTGAGCCACCTTGTTACCGTTGGACAGTAAAACCGGATAGCGGTCTTTATCGCCAACCAAGGTTGTTGTGAACGACGTCATCACATCGGGACGGTCCAGAAAATAAGTGATTTTCCTGAAGCCCTCTGCTTCACATTGCGTGCATAGCATGCCGTTGGAGAGATATAGCCCTTCCAATGCCGTGTTGGCTTGCGGGTTAATTGTATTTTCAATAGTCAGCACAAAACGTTGCTGTTGCGGAACATTATTAACGATTAACGCATCCTGGGTTTGCAGGTATTGATCTTTGGTTAAATCATTACCATCCAAATTAATGCCGATCAGTTTCAGGTTCTCGCCCGATAAAATCAGCGACCTGTTGGGAGATTGACTGGCAGGATTACGGCTAAGAGTGAGCCGCGAACTCACCAAAGTATTTTCATCATCCAAATCAAAGTTTAAAGCAACGCTATGAATCAGGTATTCGGGTACGGTGTAGCCTTTTAGATAGATAGTTTGTGGATTAGGATCGCGCATTATTTATACCTGCTATTGTGATCGGAATATCTGATGTTTTGGTTGGCAAACAGCGTAACTAATAGCCATCCAGCTATAAAACAAACGCCGCCGAAAGGAGTAATCATACCTAGCCAGTGATGATTAAGTAACGCCAATGCATATAAACTGCCGGAAAACAGCATGATGCCTGCAAACATTAACCCTCCCGCCCAATGTAATAATTTGGAGTCAGGTGCTTGCTGGCGGATCAGCGCAATGCCTATCAATCCCAACGCATGCCACATCTGATAAGTTACACCGGTTTGATAGACAGTTAACATCTCCGGGCTAATGACGGATTTTAACCCATGAGCGCCGAATGCGCCCATGCCGACACCGACTAAAGCGCTTAACGCGCCGAGCAATAAAAAATTCATCATTTCTCCATCAGCCTGGGCATCAGCTGTACCAAATTGCAGGGTCGAGTGCGATGATCCAGCTGTTCCTTGATCAGTGCATCCCATGCAGTGCGACAAGCTCCCGATGAACCGGGCAGGCAAAATATATAGGTCGCATTGGCGACCCCGGCAATTGCCCTGGACTGGATGGTTGAAGTTTTAATATCCTGATAGGACAGCATCCTGAAGATTTCGCCAAAACCATCCAACATCTTGTCCAGCAATGGCGCAACCGCCTCAGGCGTGCCGTCCCTGCCGGTTACGCCGGTGCCGCCGGTACTGATCACGACATTAATGTTCTCCGCGGCAATCCAGTTTGAAACAACCGCCCTGATTTGATAGATATTATCAGGGGCTATTTTCTTTTCAACAACCTGATGCCCAGCATCGGCTGCGCGCTCGACTAGCGTTTTACCGGATACATCATCGGCTTCGGTGCGGCTATCGGAAACGACCAGTATGGCGATGTTTAAAGGGATGAAATCTCTATCTGTAGTCATGTTTTAAGAAAGGTCCAAGGTTCAAGATTCAAGGTCAAAGGTTCGAAAGCACACTTCTTGTACCTTGAACCTTTGGTCCTTAATCTGATTACTTTAACACAATAAAAAAACCTTCCTGCCCCCGCTGGATGTTAAGCAGCAAAGGGGCATTCGGATCAACCACTTGCTTTAATTCCTCAGTATTATGAATGCGATATCGATTTGCCGACACGATGACGTCGCCGGGACGCAAGCCTACGCGCCATGCATCGGACGTTGCGTCGACTTTTTCAATTAAAACGCCTTCAACCTGAACTTTTAGCGATGTGCTTAGCACCGCGCCCTGTAATCCGCGATGCAACTGACTGCCTGTCAGACGTGGCAGTTCCTGCTTGCCGATTGTGGCGGTAACCTGTCTTTTGTCGTTGCCGCGGTAGTATTCCAGCTCTACATTATCGCCAATTTGCATCAGGCCGACGATATTGCGTATATCATGGCTATTTTTAATCGGGTGCCCATTGGCAGCAACAATAATATCGCCCGGTTCCAGTCCGGCTTTTGCTGCGGGCGAGTTACTTTCAATCCTGCTAATCGCGGCCCCCTGTATATTTTTTAAATTAAAGGCCTTGACCAATTCAGGCGTCAGATCCTGAGTGGTTACACCCAACAAGCCACGCCGAACCTCGCCGTGCTTGACCAACGATTCCTTGATGGTCATGACCATATTGGACGGTATCGCAAAACCGATGCCGACATTACCGCCCGTCGGCGCAAGGATCGCAGTATTCATACCAACAAGTTCACCGCGCAGGTTGACCAACGCCCCCCCCGAATTACCGGGATTAATTGAAGCATCGGTCTGAATAAAATCCTCGTAGCCCTCTATGCCAAGACCAGAACGCCCCAAGGCGCTGACAATGCCAGATGTTACAGTCTGCCCTAAACCGAACGGATTGCCGATCGCGACAACAAAATCGCCGACTTTCAACTGACTGGAATCGGCAATGGACAGCATAGTCAGGTTATCTGCAGGAATCTGAATAACAGCGACATCCGCTTCAGGGTCGGTGCCGATTAATTTAGCGGAAAGCTGGCGACCATCGTTCAAGGTTACTGTAATAGTATCCGCCTTATCGATAACATGGTTGTTGGTTAAAACCAAGCCTTGTTTACTGTCGACAATAACACCGGAGCCCAAGCTGTTTTTTTGTTGCCGTCGTAGCGGCTGGTTCGGTACATTAAAAAATTGACGAAAAACCGGATCTTGCATCAGCGGATTTTCATTCACGGTAATATTGGTCGAAGTTGAAATATTGACTACCGCGGGCATACTGCGCTCAAGCATGGGAGCCAGGGATGGCAATGCCTGCCCCGCAACAAAGGGAGGTAATTCTGCCAGCGCAGTCGAGCTTATACAAAAATAAACGGGTAAAGAGATTATAAGTAACAGTTGCTTTACTGACTTAACATTCATAATAACCTTCCGGTGTTTGTTGAACATGCATAATTTTAATATCCGTAATATATGCACAAAAATGTTTAATACAAGGTATGGTAAAGTAGACTTTTAAACAATCAGACTGTCATTTAGGTGTCATCTTGCTTAGAATATTTAAATGGCCGTAGACGTTGATTCAGAAGATGCATTAATTATTCGAAAACTAATTCCGCTCGCAACATTGCCGAGTGCTCGATTTAATGCTTTATGCGCTGAAATGACCGTCGAGGAGATACAAGACGGCTTTTTGTTTAAAAAAGGCGATACATACCCCCAACTTGTTTATCTAATAAGTGGCGAGGTTACTCTTCAAGCGGCCGGACTGATCGTTGAAGTCATTGCCGCAAGCAATGATTCCGCCAAGTTTGCGCTAGCGCATCAGATCCCGAGAAAAATTGACGCAGTCGCTAACGGAAGAGTACGTTTTTTGCGGCTGAATGCTGATATTGTTAATAATCCACTTTCCCTTGCTTATAAAGAGGACAACAGTTACATGGTCATTGACGAGACTGAAGGCGATCCAGACGATTGGAGGACAGCACTATTAAGGTCGCCCATTTTTCAACGTCTTCCTCCCGCTAATCTACAGAAAATCATAATGGGTTTAGAGGCTGTTCATTACAAAAAAGGTGAAATCATACTCGAGCAAGGCGGTACCGGGGATTATTATTACCTGATTAAGAATGGGCAATGCCTGTTAACGCGTAAGCCCTCGCCTAATGCAAAAGAGATAAAATTAGCTCAGCTGGCAAACGGCGACACCTTTGGGCAGCCCCGGATCCCCGCGTTCGCGGGAATGACGGCTGGATTGGGAAAGCTCAGTTCAGCCCGTAAAAGCCCATCGCGCCGCCGGCCATAACCTGATGCCGGGTTTTGGCCGACAACCCGACGAGCTGCTTCCTGACCATGTCGGGCGCGCCGGGGAAAAACCCGTCCGGGTGCGGGTAATCGGTCGCCCAC
>CAZJOY010000307.1:0-4357 GCA_964547705.1 uncultured Methylobacter sp.
GGTTATGAATGCGTAGGCATTGAATATAATCCTCATCCTAAACATGGTCTGTTAAGAATCTACATCGACAGTGAGAATGGAATTCTGGTTGATGATTGCAGTAAAGTAAGTCATCAAATCAGTGGCGTGATGGATGTGGAGGATCCCATTCAAGGCAACTATCATTTGGAGATTTCTTCGCCGGGCGAAGATAGGCCATTTTTTAAAGTAAGCCAATTCGAACGGTATATCGGCAGTAGGGTGTTGGTGACTTTATTTAAAGCCGTTAGCGGTCGGAGAAAAATTACCGGCCTGATAAAAAAAGTTGAGGACGATATTATTACGCTTCAGGAAGGCGAACAGATTTTTGAGGTTCCGTTTGACGCGATGAGCAAAGCGCGCTTGGTTCCTGAGTATTTAATTGAAAAGGGAGGACGTAGTGGCAAATAAAGAAATCTTGTTGGTGGTGGATGTTTTTTCTAATGAAAAAGATATTGAAAAAGAAGTCGTTTTTCAGGCCATAGAATCAGCATTAGAAGCGGCTACCATCAAGCGTCACGCGAATCAAATTAAAGCACGTGTTAATATCAACAGAAAAACCGGCGATTATGTTACTTATAGAGTCTGGGAAGTTGTTGACGCCAACAATCAGATTGACGGCGATGTGGAGTTTCCTGAAACCCAAATATTGTTGGAAGTTGCAAGGTTTGATAACCCGGATGTTCAAATCGGTGATTTGGTAGAAGAGGAAATTGAATCGGTCGATTTCGGTCGTATCGCCGCACAGACTGCCAAGCAGGTTATTATTCATAAAGTCAGGGAAGCCGAGCGCAAGAAAATTGTTGATGCTTATCAAAGTCGTGTCGGTGAGCTGATTACCGGTATTGTCAAACGCATCGAAAAAGGTAGTGTTTATCTGGATTTGGGTGGACATGTCGAAGCTTATATCGCCAAAGAAGACATGATCCCCCGTGAAGCCATTCGCATTGGCGATAGAATCAGGGGTTACTTGAAAGATGTCCGTTTAGAGCCTCGTGGTCCTCAATTATTTGTCAGCCGGACTGCGCCTGAGTTGCTGATTGCATTATTCCGCCTTGAAGTGCCTGAGGTGGGGGAGGGTTTGATAGAGGTGAAAGGAGCGGCGCGTGATCCCGGTTCCAGAGCCAAAATTGCCGTTAAAAGCAATGACCCTCGGCTCGATCCTGTGGGCGCCTGCGTCGGTATGAGAGGTTCGAGAGTACAGTCGGTTTCAAATGAGCTGGCCGGGGAGCGGGTTGATATTATTCTTTGGAATGCCAGCGATGCTCAGTTTGTGATTAATGCAATGTCGCCAGCCGAGATCCAGTCTATCGTGGTCGATGAAGATAAACACAGTATGGATTTGGCCGTCAGTTCGGATAACTTATCTCAAGCTATAGGCCGTGGCGGGCAAAATGTACGTCTTGCGACCCAATTGACGGGTTGGGAGCTGAATGTTATCGATGCTTCCAAGGCGGAACAAAACAGTGAAGAGGAAGCTGACAAGATTAAACAAATGTTTGTCGAGCAGTTGGGGGTCGATGAAGAGATCGCATTGATCTTGGTGGAAGAGGGCTTTAATACGGTTGAAGAAATCGCCTATGTTCCGGTCAGTGAAATGCTGGAAATCGAAGGCTTTGATGAAGATCTTGTTAACTCGCTGAGAAGCCGCGCTAAAGATGCCTTGCTGATTAGCGCTATTGCTGCTGAGGAAAAAATTGAAACCGCCCAGCCCGCACAGGATTTGCTGGAAATGGAAGGTATGGACAGGGATTTGGCTTATGATATGGCCAGTCAAGGCATTATTACGATGGATGATTTGGCAGAGCAATCGGTAGACGATTTGTTGAATCTTTCAGGAATGAACGAAGACCGGGCGGCAAAGTTGATTATGAAGGCGCGTGAGCCTTGGTTTGCTGAGGAACAGGCGAGTAGGTAAGGGGGATGAAATGAGCAATAAAACGGTACGGCAATTGGCTGAGGTGGTAAAGATACCTCTGGAACGATTATTAGAGCAGCTGAAAGAAGCGGGATTATCCGCGAGCGCCCCTGATGATGTCATTAGTGAAGATGAAAAAATGCAGCTGCTTGCGCATTTGCGCAAACGCCACGGTAAGGACGAAGGCGCCGGTGAAGGTTTGCTAAAACGGGTGACTTTAAAGCGCAGAACGGTCAGCGAGCTTAAGCAAGCCAGCGTGCCCGGTAGTACGACCAAGACCATCAGTGTTGAAGTTCGCAAGCAAAAAACTTACATAAAACGCAGTGAAGTAGCGGATTCCGACGAACAAAGGAACTTGGAGTCGGCTAAGTCTGCTCTTAAAGAGCAGAGTGCGAAACAAGCCGAAACCATTCCTTCAATTGAAGAGCCGGCACAGGCGGAAGAAGTTGTTTTGGAACAAAATAAACAAGAGCTCATCGCTGAGTCTGAAGTTAAACCGGCTGTCGAAGCTGTTGAGGCCGAAGTTGCGCTAGTACCCGAAGCCGATCAAGCCGGCTCCGTACCGAGTGAGGCGCTTCCGCCATCCTTGGCAGTTGAAGAAGAGATTGAGATTTTGCCGTTCAAGGAGGAAAAGAAAGCGAGCCATGAAAAGCCGGCTAAAGCTAAAGAATCGGCAGAAGCCAGAAAAAAACAGCAGGAAAAAGATCTTCGACTGGAAGAGTCGATTAAGAGAAATGCTGACAAAGTAAGGCAGCAGGCGGCAGGCAAACAAGAAGTACTGCATAGAAAAAAACAGGAAGAGGGGGCGCGTGCCGGAGCCGGCGGTAGAGATAACAAAAAATCCAAGAAGAAAGGTAAAAAGACCGAGCGCGTCATCGTCAAACCCGAGGGCAAGCATCAATTTGAAATGCCGGTTGAACCTATCGTCAAAGAGGTCACTATACCGGAAATGATTATTGTGTCCGACCTTGCGCAAAAAATGAGCGTCAAAGCCGCAATGGTGATTAAACACCTGATGAAACTCGGCATTATGGCGACTATCAATCAAAGCATCGATCAGGAAACTGCGGTTATTTTGGTTGAAGAAATGGGCCATAAAGCCATCATGCAAAGTGATGACGATCTTGAGCAGGAAATGCTGGCTGAGGCGCAAGAAGAAGATAATCGCGTCGAATTACCTAGAGCGCCGATTGTGACCATCATGGGGCACGTTGACCACGGTAAGACTTCGCTGCTGGATTATATTCGTAAAACCCGTGTTGCGGCAGGCGAAGCCGGCGGTATTACCCAGCATATCGGTGCCTATCAGGTGAAAACCGATCACGGTTCGGTGACCTTTTTAGATACGCCGGGTCACGCCGCATTTACTGCGATGCGCGCCAGAGGCGCGGACGTTACCGACGTGGTCATTGTGGTAGTCGCAGCCGATGACGGCGTTATGCCGCAAACCAAGGAAGCGGTCGAACATGCCAAAGCGGCCAATGTGCCGATTATTGTCGCAATTAACAAGATCGATAAGCCCGACGCGAATCCTGAAAAAGTAATGCAGGAGCTGTCTACCATTGGTGTGCTTGCGGAAGAATGGGGCGGCGACGTGCAGTTCCTGAAGATTTCGGCAAAAACCGGCGAAGGTATCGATGATTTAATCGAAGCGTTGATTGTCCAGACTGAAATCCTTGAATTGAAAGCGCCTGTTGAGGGTGCTGCATCGGGTATTGTTATTGAATCAAGACTCGATAAAGGCCGCGGTGTGGTGGCAACGGTGCTGATTCAAAAAGGAACTCTGGAAAGCGGCCAAATGGTGTTATGCGGTCATGAGTACGGTCGTGTTCGAGCCATGTTTAACGAGAACGGCATCGCTATTAAGGACGCCGGACCTTGTGCGCCGGTTGAAATTTTAGGACTTTCGGGGACGCCGAATGCCGGTGATGAATTTCTGGTGGTGCAAAACGAGCGCATCGCCAAAGATCTGGCCAAGCATCGTGAAGATCGCAAGAAACTGTCACGGCATGCGGTACAGCAAGCTTCTAAACTGGAAGAGGTCTTTTCCAGAATGACCACCGGTGAAATCGCCAGCGTCAATCTGGTGCTTAAAACCGATGTTCAGGGCAGCTTGGAAGCATTGCGCGGTTCTTTGGTCGGGCTGTCGAACGACGAAGTTGAAGTTAAAGTCGTGTTTGGCGGGGTCGGCGGTATTAATGAAGGCGATGCTAATTTGGCACTGGCTTCCGGCGCTATTTTGATGGGCTTTAATGTCCGGGCTGACGCGGCCGCACGAAGATTGATTGAAGAAAAAGGCATCGACCTGCATTATTACAGCATCATTTATGAAGCGATTGATGAGGTTAAAAAAGCCATCAGCGGTATGTTGGCGCCTGAAATTAAAGAACAGATTGTCGGTCTTGCCGAAGTGCGCGATGT
>CAZJOY010000308.1:0-4337 GCA_964547705.1 uncultured Methylobacter sp.
CCATCACTGGATACATTTACCACAACCACCTTAATGCGCACACCGTCCTCGGTGGTAACAATAGCGGAAGCTTGCACTGGAATCCTTTGATAAAGCCTTCTTTCCGAAACCATCTACACTCACTATCAAAATTACTTAAAACTTTAATTTTAAAAAATTAGCTATTCCGATGCAATCAATGAGAATAGCCGACTGTCAAATATCAAGAGCATTAATCGATTTAAATGATCGACTCGCCCCGCGCAAGCTTGGGCAAGCTACCATCTAACCCCATAGCGCTACGCATCACTTTGTTTTTAGCGGGTAAAATTCGCTCAGCCAAACCTAACCCCAAATTGCGCAAGAGCTTCACCGGCAAAATCTGATTACTGAACACCCGATAAAAAACATCCATTACCGTCATCATTTTTAAATTTTCATTACGCCGCATTTTTTCGTAGGATCTTAAAACTGACAAATCGCCGATATTAAGACCCTGTTTATTTGCATCAATCAACACCTCGACCAACGCCGCCGCATCCAGCAAACCGATATTGACTCCTTGCCCCGCTAAAGGATTGATCATATGAGCCGCATCGCCAACCAAAACCACTCCCGGTTTAACATAGCTTTGCGCATGTTGACGCTTCAATGGAAAACTTGCCCTACCCAAAATAGCATTAACCTTACCCAAACAATCGGGGAATGTTGCCACCAGCTCACGCAGTAAATCTTCGTTAGGCAAGGCCCTCAAGCGAGCTACCTCATCCGGCGAGTTATACCAGACTATAGAGCCGTAATGCCCTGTTAGCGGCAAAAACGCCTGCGGCCCACTGGGCACAAAACGCTGCCACGTTATATCCTGCTGTCCGTAATCAGTTTCAACATAAATCACCAGCGCATGCTGATTGTAATCCCAACTGGTTACACCCAAACCCACGGACTGCCTGACTCTCGATTGACCGCCATCCGCAGCAACCAATACTTTTGCGGATAAAATCCTGCCATCACCCAATTCTATTTCAGGCGACTTACCCATCGAATAGTTAATTTTATCAATGACAGCAGGACACATCAGCTCGACATTAGCAAAGTCTTGCAATCGATCCAATAATGCCAACTGGGTCACCCTGTTTTCAACGATAAAACCCAATTCAGGATAGTTAATATCATCACTACAAAACTCAGTATCTCCCGCCGTTTCCCAGACCCGCATTCTGCGAAACGGACAAAGCCTGCGATTAACAACGCCGCCCCATGCACCCACAGCTTCAAGAATATTTTTTGACGCAATACTAAGCGCAGAAACCCTTAAATCATGAGGCTGCTCAACAGCAAAAGCCTGTGGCAGCGCATTCTCTACCACCGCCACCTTCAACAAACTTCCACCCAAGCCACAGGCAACAGCCGCCCCAACCATGCCCCCACCAACAACGACCACATCAAAATTTTCTTTCATAATTAACCAAATAATATATTAAGAATTTATTTAAACAATTGTAATGCCTCATGTTCGGCTACAAAAATCTAAGAAATATCAATGGAAATAATCAGCCATTAAAATTAAAGCTCAGAAAGATACCACATCTACTTAAAGAATAAGCAAAATACCTCCCCCAATAACACAGCAAAGAACCATTACCATCCCACATCAGGAATATGGCATGCCAACTACCTACCATCAGGGACGGCAAAAGACTGCGTGAAAGAATGACTTGTCATCCGTATAATTAACTGGTTTTGCCGTATCATGGCCTTTGATGACTCCATCAAAGCAGGTACGCAACGAGGGTTATTTAAGTTAGAGGATAACGACCCTTTTGTAATATTTTTTAGAGGTGACAATGAGTCAAAGTACGCTACCGACCAGACAGGGTTTATATGATCCACGCAATGAACATGATGCATGCGGCGTGGGTTTTATCGTTCATATAAAAGGTCAAAAAAGCCATGAAATCGTACGTCAGGGCTTGGAATTACTTAAAAACCTGACCCACCGTGGCGCGGTCGGTGCCGATATACATGCGGGCGATGGCGCTGGCATTTTGATTCAAATGCCCGATGCTTTTTTACGCGGTGAGTGCGATAAATTAAGCATAACTCTTCCGGCAATCGGCGATTATGCCGCCGGCATGGTATTTTTGCCGCGCGATGCCGCCAACCGAAGCACTTGCGAAAAATTATTAACCGATATTATTGCGCAGGAAAAAGCCGTAATGTTAGGCTGGCGCGATGTGCCGGTTGATAACCGCACACTGGGTGAATCGGTAAAATTGGTTGAGCCGTTTATACGGCAAATTTTTATTGGCCGCGGCGAGAATTGCCCTGACCAGGACGCTTTCGAGCGCAAATTGTTTGTGATCCGCAAACAAGTCGAAAATGCCGTGCGCGATTTAAATCTCGACCATGGGCACGCTTTTTACATGCCTTCTTTGTCATCCCGCACCATAGTCTATAAAGGTATGTTGTTGGCAGACCAAGTCGGATCGTTTTATGCGGACTTGAACGATGAGCGCATGATCAGTGCTTTGGCATTGGTGCATCAACGTTTTTCTACCAATACCTTCCCGACTTGGGATTTGGCACACCCTTTCCGCCTGATCGCCCACAACGGCGAAATCAACACCTTGCGCGGTAATGTCAACGGCATGGCGGCACGTCGTCATTCTATAGCGTCCAAAATATTGGGCGATGACATGCACAAATTATGGCCGTTAATCAACGAAGAGCAGTCAGACTCAGCCTGCTTCGACAATGCGCTTGAGTTATTGGTGGCCGGCGGTTATTCACTGGCCCACGCGATGATGTTGCTGATTCCCGAAGCATGGGCCGGCAATGTATTAATGGACGAAAAACTGCGCGCGTTTTACGAATATAACGCCGCCCTAATGGAACCTTGGGATGGTCCTGCGGCAATCGCCTTCACCGATGGCCGTCAAATCGGCGCAACTCTTGATCGCAACGGTTTGCGTCCTGCGCGTTACTTGGTTACCGATGATGATTTTGTGATCATGGCGTCGGAAATGGGCGTATTGGAAGTTCCTCAACACAAAATCATCAAAAAATGGCGCTTGCAACCAGGCAAAATGCTGCTGATCGACACCGAACAAGGCCGCATTATTGATGACGCAGAATTAAAAACCAATTTGGCTGCATGTCATCCATATTCCGAATGGCTGAGCAAAACGCAAATCTTGCTCGCTGACCTGCCACCGGAAATTTCCGCGATGGCACCGGATGCACGCACCCTTTTGGATAGACAACAAGCTTTCGGCTATACCCGCGAAGATATTGAATTTATCCTGAAACCGATCGCGCTAACCGGACAAGAACCTATCAGTTCAATGGGTATCGATGCTGCATTGGCGGTATTATCGGAGCGTTCACGCTTACTTTACGATTATTTTAAACAAGGCTTTGCTCAAGTTACCAACCCGGCTATCGACCCTATTCGTGAAGAACTGGTCATGTCGCTGGTTTCACTGATCGGCCCACGCCCCAACTTATTGGGCTTGGACGAAGGCGGAACGCACATGCGCCTGGAAGTTGAACAGCCAATTTTGACAAACCAGGATTTGGAAAAAATTCGTCGCATCGAAGCACGTACCGGCGGCGTATTCAAAACCAAAACCCTGACGCTTTGCTACCCATCCGATTTGGGCGCAAGCGGCATGGAAGCAGCACTTGATAAACTTTGTCTTGCCGTAAAACAGGCTGTTGAAGAAGGCAATAATATTCTGGCACTGTCCGACCGTGACCTGGATATTGCGCACATCGCCATCCCTGCCCTGCTGGCAACATCCGCAGTACATCATTATCTGACTCGCGAAGGTTTACGCACTAAAGTCGGCTTGGTTGTCGAAACCGGCGAAGCGCGTGAAGTACACCATTTTGCGCTGTTAGCTGCTTATGGTGCCGAAGCGGTTAACCCTTACCTTGCGTTCGACACACTGTCAGGGTTATGCGAAAACATCGCCGATCTGAGCGCATATGAAGCGCACAAACGTTATATTAAAGCGATTTCTAAAGGCTTGCTGAAAGTTATGTCAAAAATGGGCATTTCGACTTATCAGTCTTATTGCGGCGCACAAATTTTTAACGCGATCGGCTTATCTGAACCTTTCTTGAATCGCTATTTCACCGGCACAACCAGTACGATCGAAGGCGCTGGTTTAGCGGAAATCAGCGAAGAAACCACTCGCCGTCACCGCGTTGCTTTTGGAAATGCACCGTTATATCGCGATGCTTTGGATATTGGCGGAGAATACGCCTACCGTTTACGCGGCGAAGCGCATACCTGGACGCCTGCAACCATCAGCACGTTGCAACATGCAACGCGCAGCAACAGCTACGAGAAA
>CAZJOY010000309.1:0-4317 GCA_964547705.1 uncultured Methylobacter sp.
TCTATTCCTTGTGCCGATGGTGGTGTTTTTATTTTTAAAAGACAAAAAGAAATTAATTAACTGGGTTATGCAGTTTATGCCTAAAGACAGAAATTTGACCGAGCGTGTTTGGGAAGAAGTCGACATGCAGATCGGCAATTATGTACGCGGCAAATTCGGCGAAGTTTTTATTCTTTGGGCTGTGAGCTACGTGACTTACGCCGCTATGGGCCTGAATTACGCAATGTTGCTGGCTGTTTTGATGGGCTTGCAGGTGATTATTCCCTACATTGGGGCAACGCTGGTTACCTTTCCGGTTTTGGGCGTCGCCTATTTTCAGTGGGGATTAAGCGGCGATGAATTCATGTACGTTGTTATTGCGTACTCAATTATTCAAGCACTTGATGGCGTTGTACTAGTGCCGGTGCTATTTTCCGAAGCCGTTAATTTACATGCGATAGCTATCATCCTTGCTATTTTGTTTTTTGGAGGTTTATGGGGTTTTTGGGGCGTGTTTCTAGCGATTCCCCTCGCGACTGTTGTCAAAGCGGTACTGACTGCCTGGCCACGGATTGGCGATAACGATATCGGCGCAAATCTTTAAGAGCCTTGTACCGGCAATTTTATTTAAGCGGACACTTACAAAATATCTGAAGCATAATCGGCTAAGCGTGAACGTTCGCCTCGCCGTAACGTGATATGCGCCCCATGCTGCCAAGTTTTAAAACGGTCGACAACATAAGTCAGTCCGGATGTAGTCGCCGTTAAATAGGGTGTGTCGATCTGCGACAGGTTGCCGATACAGATGATTTTGGTTCCCGGTCCTGCTCGAGTTATCAGGGTTTTCATTTGCTTTGATGTCAGGTTTTGAGCTTCATCAATGATCAGGTAGCGGTTGAGGAATGTCCGTCCACGCATAAAGTTAAGTGATCGGACTTTGACCCGGTTCATGATAATGTTGCTGGTTGCGCTTTGTTCCCACTCACCGTGTTCCGCATTTTTTCCCAGCAGTTCGAGATTATCGATTAACGCACCCATCCACGGCGCCATTTTTTCTTCTTCCGTGCCGGGCAGAAAGCCGATATCTTCACCGACCGGGACGGTTTCCCGTGTCATGATGATTTCTTGGTAAGCTTTGTGTTCCAGGGTCAGGGTAAGCCCAGCCGCCAAGGCCAACAGGGTTTTGCCGGTCCCTGCCGTGCCCAGTAAGGTAACAAAATCAATGTTGGGATCCAATAACACATTCAGTGCGAAGTTCTGTTCCCGATTTTTTGCCGTTATGCCCCAGACATTGTTATGTTTTGCACGATAATCTTTTGCCAGTTCCAATACCGCAGTTTGTCCTTCGCAGGATCTGACGATGGCTTCAAAATTGGTTTCATCTTCGATGTATAAATACTGGTTTGGGTACCATTCGGCAACTACAGGATCTTCCAATTTGTAAAAAGTGCGGTTTTTCTCCTGCCAAGACTCCATTTTTGTGCCGTGTACTTCCCAGAAATCTTTTTCCAATGCCGTTGCACCGCTGTATAACAAATCGATGTCATCCAGGGTTTGGTCGTTATGATAATCTTCCGCAAGTAACTCCAAAGTTGCCGCTTTGATGCGCATGTTGATGTCTTTCGAAACCAAAATAACGGTGGTGTTGGGCAGTTCCTTAGTTAGTGCCAAGACGATGCGCAGTATCGAATTATCGGCAAGATTGCCGGGCATGCTCTCCGGCAGCAATGCCGCCATGGTGCTGGTCTGGAAATATAACCGCCCTGTATCGGCAGTGTCGGTATTCGGCCCGTGCTTTATACTCGATAACGGTAGGCCGTCGTTGATGGTTTGCTGGTTGGCATCGCAGATTAATTCATCCAGAAACCGGCTGACTTGCCTGACGTTGCGCGCCAGTTCGGTCAGGCCTTTTTTGGCGTGATCCAGTTCTTCCAAAACAATCATTGGAATGAATATGTCATGTTCCTTAAAACGGAAGATCGCGGTTGGATCATGCATCAGCACATTGGTATCGAGGACAAACAGCTTTTTATCCGGTGAAGAATGGATATTCATGATCGGGAACCTGTGAGTTCATGTAAGGCTTGTAGGACTTCTTCGCAATGATCCTTAACTTTGACTTTGCGCCATTCGCGGATCAGCAGGCCCTGAGGATCGATTAGGAAAGTACTGCGTTCGATCCCCCGTACCTGTTTGCCGTACATGTTTTTCATTTTGATGACGTCGAACAGCTGACATAATGTTTCATCCGTATCTGAAAGCAGGTCGAAGGGGAATTCCTGTTTGCATTTAAAGCCCTCGTGAACGCGGACAGTGTCACGGGACACGCCGACTATGACCGTATTGAGCGCCGTGAATTTTTCGATGTTATCACGAAAGCTTTGGCCTTCCTGGATGCAGCCGGGCGTGTTGTCTTTAGGATAAAAATAAATGACAAGGTATTTATTTTGGTAGTCGCTTAGCTTTACCGTTTTATCGCCGGTAGATAAAGCCTCAAAGTTGGGTAGGGTGTTGCCGAGCGTTATCATAATCAGGATTACCGTTTTATGGGTTCAAGAATGGCATCTATATTTAACTGGTCGCAAAAATCCAAAAACTCTTCCCGTAACGATAACAGATGCAGCTGCGGCGGAATCAAAATCACAAATTTGGTTGAGAACACTGAGGTTTGAATATAGGGAGCTTGGTAGCAACTGCCGGTTATTTCCTCAATATCTATCTGCCGATCAAACAGGAAGGAAACAATGGACTCGGTGACGTTATCCCGATCCAGGGATGTTGTTCCCAATGAGTAGGGCACGCACGCGTGGGGCTGGGCTATGGCGCCGGGCCGTAATGTGTGAATTTTAATGTCCAGCCGCCTCTGTATAATGTCTAGAGTACCTTCAAACTTAGCGATTTGGTTCCAATTTCCCTGAATAAGCAGGTATGCCGCGGTAGATTGAGCAAGGCGGGAAGATCTTATTTCCAAAATATTACATTTACAGTCGCGTACGACAGGTAATATTTCGGCAATAAAATTAGTCTGATTGTGGCCTAAGGCTGTGATAGCTAATTGCATTTTGTTTCTTAGAAGTTTTTTTTGAAGTTTAGCATTAAATCACTGAAACTTGATGAACATTAAGTTCGTTTGATATTAAAATGAATAAAATGCTTTACTTGCCGATAAACGTTAATGCTCTATATTTAATTGTAGATATCTCAATTCCTCATTTTACTGAGCCTGAATATGACCGATCCAACAGATAAAAAATCAAAAGAAAAACGCGATAATCTCGATGTTGATTTGGATGCCATGCTGGATGAGGCGGAATCTTCTCTGCTTCCGATGAATGAGTTTCAAGATGATGAGGATGATGCTATCGATAGATTATTAATGGGCGCCGGTTTTGATTCAGATGATGCAGTAATGCCATCAAAAGTAAAAACAGATGTCGGCTTACATGATGATTTGGATGATTTTTTAGCCTTTGACGACTTTGTAGGGGATTTCAATAAGCCGGAAAAACCTTCGGCGGCCGTTGTGGAATTAGAAGACGCTGTAGGGAGTTCATCTGATTTTTCGTTAGATGATCGTCTGGATGAGGAAGATGCTCTCGACAGGCTATTGATGAATGCGGAGATTGATGCAGATGAGCTTGACGAGTTGGATGCTTTTTCTGACTTTAGCGATTTCACTGAACCCGATCCCATTCCGGTAGCCGAAGCTGATGAGCCTGAATTAACTACAGATACTTTATTTGAGTTCGCTGATGATGTGGATTTAACAGGTGAAATTGATGATGTTGATAAGTCCGATAGGATTCATGAAGACGAAATTGAAGTATCAACTCCGGCGATGGCAGAAGCTAAAGAACCGCATTTAGAAGAGGATAATGTCGACTCTGATGAAGAATTGGATGCTTTTTCAGATTTTAGAGATTTCAACGAACCGGATCCCATTCCAGCAGCAGAAATTGATGAGCCTGAACAAGTTACAGAAAATTTATCCGCAAATGATGAGGCGGACCGGCAGGATGAACTTGACAACTTTCTCAGTCTTGGCGGTTTTGATGACTCGGATTTGATTCAGGATGATGAGGTTAAATCATCGATTCCTATTGAAGTAGAGCCTGATCAAGAGAAGCGGGCAGTTTTTGAACAGCCTTCCGATAATACTGACCTGCCGGATGAACTTGATGACTTTTTCAGTCTCGGTGGTTTTGATGAGTCGGATTTGATCCAAGATGATGAGGTTAAATCATCGATTCCTACTGAAGCGGAAGTTAATCAGCAGCAGTCTGCGGAAGTTGAACCGTCGTCCGATAATAATGCTGACCTGCCGGATGAAATGGATGA
>CAZJOY010000310.1:0-4291 GCA_964547705.1 uncultured Methylobacter sp.
GTAATAAGTCATAGCGTAAACCTTCAACCCAGACATCTAACATCTGTTCACAGGCTAAGGCATTAGCAATTTCTTCTTGGGTGCCAAAATGAGCCAGTGAACCTTGATGCAGAATCAATAATGGCAGTTCCAACGCTTCAGCCATAGCCGTATGCCGCGTGGCAATAATACACGTCCGACCAGCCCGGCCAGTACTTAATAACCCCCGGAATAAACAACAGCCGCATTTTATCAACAATAGCATCAAGCCAGATGATATCTTCAAAGATTGTCATATTTTACTTTCTATGTATAAGCAAATATCCAGGATTTTTATCTGCGTTGACTTATTATACATATTTGGCGACGAGAATCAAACATGAGTTTGATCAACGAAAGGTTCAGGAAAAAAGGTTTAAGTTTCAAAAACAGTGACGAGTAAAAAGATCAAGGACAAAGGTTCAAGGTTCAAAAAGTTTAGCGTTTTTTCTACAATAAACGGCAATACGCACAGCGAATAAAAAACCTATCACTCCTGCATAAATCAACGGCTCGGTATAATCTTTTTTTACCAACCAAAAATAATGTATCAGAGCCGTCACACCCGCCAGATAAACTAATTTGTGCAGCTTTATCCAGCTTCGTCCCAACTTTTTCTGCATGTTTTTTGTTGAGGTGACGGCCAGAGGGATTAGCAGTAAATAAGTCAGCAAGCCCATCAATATATAAGGGCTTTTCGGCACCTCGTCTTTAAACGCCTCCCAAGACAACGATAAATCAAGGACAATAAAAACCAGTAAATGAACGCTGGCATAAAAAAAAGCGAACAACCCCATCATCCGCCTAAAGCCCATCAGTTTCTTTTGCCCGGTTATTGTTTTAATCGGCGTCAGCGCCAACGTTATACACAAAAAGCGCAAAGCCCAATCGCCAAAGCCAAAATGCAGCGCTTCTATTGGGTTAGCGCCAAGCTGGTCATTGACAGCATCGTTAACCAGCAATAAAAAAGGCAGCAAGCTCAGTAAAAAAACAATAACTTTTATGGCCTTCCAGCCTTGTTGACTGATAAACATCAGAAATACTTGCTTAAATTCATGCCGGAATAAAGAGACGCGACCTCTTCGCCATAACCGTTAAATTTTTCAGTATCCCGCTTTGGCGTAAAAATGCTGCTGCCCAACACCCGCTCACGGCTTTGACTCCATCGGGGATGAGGCACTTCAGGATTAACATTGGCGTAAAAGCCATATTCATTAGGCGCGCTTCGATGCCACGCGGTTTCCGGCATATTTTCGAGAAAACGTATTTTGACAATCGCCTTGATACTCTTGAAGCCGTATTTCCAAGGCACAATCAAACGCAACGGTGCACCGTTCTGGTTCGGCAATTCATCGCCATACATGCCGGTCACCATCATCGTTAGCGGATGCATGGCTTCGTCGATACGCAAGCCTTCCACATAAGGCCAGCCCAACACATCGGAACGCTGACCGACCATCACTTCAGGGTTATACAACGTAGTAAATTCGACAAACTTTGCTTTAGAGGTCGGCTTGAATCGCTTCAACATATCGCCTAACGGAAAACCGATCCACGGCACGACCATGGACCAAGCTTCGACGCAACGAAACCGGTAAATACGTTCTTGCACAGGATTGTCTTTTAAAATATCTTCCAGATTGTAAACGCCCGGCTTTTCCACCTCGCCGACAACTTCCACAGACCACGGCTTGGTTTTCAGGCCTTTGGCTAAAACAGTCGAGTCCTGTTTGTTCGTGGAAAACTCGTAGTAGTTGGTGTAATTCGCAACATCATCGCGATTAGTGACTTGCAACTTCGCGGAATAAGGCCCGACCGGTACATTGGCGTATTTTCCCGCTTCGGCATATCCCGAGCCCGGCAACAAAGCCCCGGCCGAAAGCAGCGTTGCTGCCTTGATAAATTCCCGCCGGAATTCAAAAACAGCCCTGTCCGTGATTTCGCTGCTTAAAATGTTTGATTGGATTTTAATTAGCATGCGCAACTCCTTTATTCCAGACGATTAGACTAGGGAGCTTGAATCATACAGCAAAGCGGTTTAACACCGCTAATGTTGGCAATCGGAACCACGAAATTGTGGACAATCTCTGAGCGTTAACCGGCTCAGCATTGGCAATTCGTCTGCAAGGCTCGATGCACACCCCGTGACTAGCGGTTTCCGGGACGGGATTATCACCCACTAGAATGTGCAGCGTTTTCTAACCGCCCCTTTTCTTCTATTTTATAAATATTCGATACCTGTAGAGGCTAAACCAACCAAATCAATCTTTGCACGGTTAAAAGAAGATTGCGCGGCTAGCACCATCAAATCCGCCGGGCTCATCCGGCCAGTATCGAGCACGGAAGTCCAGTTAGTCAGGCTCGTGATATCGATTGGACTTCCGACGGCGTTTTGCCAGACAGTTTGCACCAAAGCGGTATTATTTGCTCCCTTTCCCAGTTGATTGAAAGGATCGGCAGCGATACATAACTCAGCAACCTGGCTCATGGTTTGCCCGGAATCGAATAGCGACAGCCCGATGCCAACCAATGCAGCGCTACTCAAACACGGTTTGCCAAACGCCGCGTTTATGATTAGCAATGTATTTACCGCGCTGTCGCCATTATCGAAATCAAATGCAAGCTTTTTATCTGAAAATTGCAAGCGCTCTATTCCGGTCAACGTATCGCGCCCTTCGGCTCCTGTTTTATCGGTCACGGTAAATTCAGCCGAATTCTTAGCGAGAATAAAATTATCACTTGCCCCTGTATAAAAAGCTGAATCCGTTCCGGATCCTCCGTCGAGAGTGTCGTTTCCGGCACCGCCTTCGAGACTATCGTTACCGGCATTGCCGGACAATCCGTTATTCGAGTCGTTGCCGATCAGCTTGTCTGCCAAGGTACTGCCAAGCGCATTCTCAATCGTCGTATTGAAGGCAATCGAGACATTATCGACGGCAGCGCTACCGTCCGCAAGGCGACCGATCGAGCTCATATGGCCTGGGTTGAGATTGATGATTGTGCTCGCCGTCGATTTGTAAGCATCTATCGTGTCCATACCACCGTTATCATTGATGAGCTGTAACTCCTGCCCGCCCGAATCATCCAAGCCATAGATACTGTCGCCGACATTGTAGAGGCGGATGCCGTAAAGATATTGCAGGGCCAGCAGATCATAAATACCGAAGAAATCACGTTCCTGTAACTGCGGGGCCTTTACGAAGGACATAATAGTTCTTGCTTCGGAATCCTCGGCTGTGGCAAGAAAATTACCCGATACTTGCCCGCCACTGTAATTGCCGGGATGTTTGAGGCCAAGCGCATGGCCGAGCTCGTGTATCAGCGTCGCGTAGGCATAGGTTCCTTCAACGACGCCGGTAAGGTTGTCCGGCGCTTGATTATTAATATAAATATCGCCGGCTGTATCCCCTAAACTCACATCAGGGTAATAAGCGTAACCTGCCGAACTCAGTCCTTGGTCATTGTTTCCAAAGCGGATTTGGCCGTAACTTGTAGCAGTATCGTTAACAAGGCGAAAACTGATATTGAATTGCTGCGCGATCCCGGCAAGAATTTGTTGTGTAGCCGATTCCTGCGATGGGGTAAATGGAGAAAAGCCCAGGCTATCGCTGACAGAAGCGTAGCTTGGGAGCTCTGACATAAAACTATAAGTAATTTCCACCGGGGAGCCCAATGGGCGCGGCGCATTCCAGCGAAAAGCCGTATTCTCCAAAAGTACGTCAATCCGATAATCGCCGCTGATGGGATTGGCAATTACGGTAGTCGTTTGATTTGAAATTGTTGTCGACATAAAGGGATGGAATGTTTAGATATTTTTGCAATTCAGCTGAAAATGTTTTTAAAGGTACTTAACTCTAATGCCAAGAAAACAGCAATTTGACAAAGAGCTCTACTCTTTCTTGGCTGTTACCTCTTTATGCAAAAAACTTTTCCGTTTCAGCTGTAAGACAAGCAATGCCGCGGGCATGACCAACCAGGAAATAATCGCGCAGGTCAACGGCAGCCAATCCCCCCAGCGTACATAGACCGATTTCGCAGTACGAACCTCCATCCCATGAATCGATGCACCCGCAACGTCCAGCGGCATCCGGTCATCGATATGCCCATAAGGGTCGGCAAATAACGAATAGCCGACGGTATTAACCCGCGCCACACTACGGCGCGTTTCAATCGCCCTGATACGTGTATGGGCAGCAGTCACCCAGCGGGCATTGCTGTTCAAATGGTGGTCATTCGATACGGTAACCAGGAACACGGCCGCGGTACGAACAAA
>CAZJOY010000311.1:0-4272 GCA_964547705.1 uncultured Methylobacter sp.
GGAGAGTGACGAGGGATTGAGCGGGGTGGAATAGGGCGTGGTCGATCGCTGCGCGGCCGGCTTCGGGCTTGGCGAAATCGAGGATGGCGTTCAGGAGGCTCAGCAGGGTATTCGACGAGCTGCTGATTTTTTCCGGATAATCGCGGATTTCCGGGCTGACTGCCTTGTTCAAAGCCAGGTGCGACAAACCGATAATCCCGTTCATCGGCGTGCTTATTTCATGCGACATGTTGGCAAGAAATTCACCTTTTACATGATTCGCCGATTCGGCTAGCGTTTTCGCTTGTTGCAACTCCTCTTCAATCTGTTTTTGGCGTGTAACATCGCGCGCAGCCGCGAATATACCTTCTACTTCATTGTTTTCATTGTAATAAACAGAGAAGTTATAAACAACTTCAGTCAATTGTCCAGAAACATGGCGTATCGTCAGCGGGTAATCCGTCAGTTGCCCGGCAGAAAAAACCTGTTGGTAACCATGACGCGCTCTAAATGAATCAGTGAAATAGTCGGAAAAATTACTGCCGATCAGCCGCTCGCGAGGGACACCTGTCACTCGCTCAGAGGCTTGATTAACATCGGTAATTTTGCCTTGCGCACTAATTGTTGCCAAAGGGTCCAAACTGGCTTCAATCAGGCTTCTGGCATAGTTCGACGTTTGATGAGCGGCAGCCTCGGCTTGAATCAACGCAGCCGTGCGTTCTGCAACTTTATCTTCCAGTCCCAAGTAAAACTGGTGCAAGCGCTTGATTAAATGGTTCAATGCTAAAGCAAGCCGCCCGATTTCATCCTCACTTTGAACAACCGTTAAGTGATCAGCGAGATCATCAGCACGTGTTATCGCATTGGCCTCTTTAACCAGTGTGAGCAGGCCGGAGGTTACATGACGGGCTATGATGCGTGCCAACCAGATAGCTGTTAATAACAATATTATCGCTAAAACAATGTACCACCGGATCATTGTGTATAACGGCGCTAAGACTTGATTCCGCAGTTGTGCAACTATAATTTTGCATGTTAAGTGATCGAGAGGAGGAGCTAAAACCAGTACCTCATCCAGCTCGATCAAGCTTTCGTTATTTAACGGCTCGCTTGTTATTTTATAATCTTGGAAGTTAAGACTGAATCGTACATTCAACTGCTTACCGATAGCCTGAACTAATTCCGTTAAATGCACCCGGTAAACGAGCGCGCCTTCTGTAGTGCCGGTGACTGGAAATATGATCGGGTATGCTATGACTAGTATATTATCCACACTGATTGCCGCTGCCGGAATACGTTCAGCAAGAGCGCGATTAATCATCGCTCTATCATTCTCTTCATACTTTATAGACGGACTGGTGGAAAGTAGAGTCTGGCCGCGAAAATCAATCAACAGCAAATCCGTATGCGGTTGTTTAGCCAATCGCTGTTCCATAAAAAAGGGCTCCAGATACGTTTCGCGCCCCACCGAATCAACCAAGGCATTAGCAAGCAGCGGATTAATTGCTAATTGTTGTAGCATAACGGTGGAATCGCCCAATAAGCGTTGAAGCTCTAGCGACGTACGCTGTAAATCTGTGCGCAGTTGAGTCTTGATTTGTTGTTGAAAAAGCCGATGCACCACTAAAAATGAACCGCCACTGATAACTAAGCTAAAGACCAGTATCGAAAACAAGGCATAAACCATAATCCGGTTAGCCAAGCTATGGCGGAACCAATATCGCAATCTGCGCATTTTATTACCTTACAAATGAATGAAGTTGGCGCCGTTGAGTGACTGGTAGCACGGGCTCAATAGCGCCATCCGGTGCATATTTGGCCATAAAGACATCCTTTAAATTTAGCGCGTCATGACGGTCGGCGGTAAAGGGTGGCCGATAGGTTTTAATTAACCCGGCATAACGCTTAATATGTTCCAGAGCATCGCGAATTTTTGCCCTATCCAAAACGCCGGCTTGGTTAATGGCTTTGGCTAAAATATGCGTCAATTCGTAAGCATGAGCGATGCCGACCGGCGACGGTAATTGACGGACATCGGTAACATTAAATAAACGCTTGGCTGCCTCCGATACCCGTTGAGCAGCAGCATTTTTTTTGCCGAGGAAGCTATAAGTTTGCACAACAGATAAATCGATCCCTTGTAAATTGCTGCCGGCCATGTTGAAAAAGTCGCCGCCGGTGATTCCCCAATGACTGATAATAGGTAAACGCTGCGACACTGGAAGACTGGCTTCGGCTTGTATCAGCTTAACGGCATCGTCAGCATTGCCGACCAAGATAATCGCTTGTGCACCGGCTTGATAAAGCGCCATATATTTTTCCAGCAAAGATTCATCCGACCAGTTAAACCAGTGCGTGGCGACAATCCGGTATTCGGGGTGCAGACGCTGGTAAGCTTCTGCCGCTTTTTGATTGCTGCGCCCCCAGCTGGTATTCAACAATAACAGACCGATGTTAGGAGCATTTTTAACGCCGGCGTAAGGAATCATTACCTGCATTGCCCAACTATCGCGCAACGAAAGACGGAACACATAATTAGGCTGGTAACCGTTGTCGACAATGCCGTCAGCCGCCGCCCAAGGATCCAGCATAGGTATCCGAGACTTGTGAATTGCGGCTAACGAATCCAGTACGGTCGGACTGAAGCGGCCACAAAATACTGCTGCCACATCGGGATTGGCCGCCAGTTCTTCAATATTGGCCATACTGCGCGCCGGTACGGAATGATTGGCGTGTTTTAATAGTGCCAGCGGGCGGCCGTTTAATACGCCGCCGACTTTATTGATTTCATCGATAGCGATTAGAATGCCGTTTTCAATGGCTTCTGCCGAGGTGCTGCCTTTATAGCCGAATTCAGCATCCAGTCCGAGGTAGACCGGTTGCGCCAGCGCTATCCCACACCAAAACAAGCTTATCGATAAAATTATGTTAGCTGATTTACGCATCGGGTGACCTCTTAGAATTTCCAAACCAACAAGGCTTGCGGCAAACTTTCATGCAAACCTTTAACGCCGTATTTGTTATTCCAATACTGATATTCGATACCGGCAAAAAGACGATTGCTGATGCCGAAAAAGTCGCCCACATCCAAGCGTATTTGCGGCTGCGCCAAGACATTGCCGGCATAGCCGGGGCCTTTAGGACCGATAAAATCGGCAAAACCTTCCAAGCTCCAATGCGTGCCGAATAGCGTGAAAGGAAGTTTCCAACACGGCGTAATTTGCCAGGAGCTTCCCAGCGAAACAGGCTCTAGAATGTCATGACGCAAAACATCGACAGTAAAAAGCTTAAAACCCGGTAAGTTAAAATCAACGGTAAAACCATACATAATGATGCGGGTGCCGCTAAAATTGCTGTCCAGATTTTCACCGGCATTAACCCCGGCGGTTACATTTAAGTCCTTGAATAAACCATAAGACAAGTTTCTTCCCGTCATCTTGCTCAAGCTTAAATAGCTATAAAATTCGCCATACAGATTCACTTGCGAAGGTTCGCCATGATCTGAAATCAAGGTATCCATAAAAAAGAAATTACGTCCCAGCGCCCAGCCGTCGGCATGACTTAGCGTGATAATCGAACGGCTGATGTCGTTGGCGTTCTTGGGCATTCGATAGCCATCGCCATGTAAATATTGAATTTCAGTATCACTCCAATCAAACAGGTCTGCTCGCGCGTTTATAGGCCAAATAAAGAGTAATTGGACTAAGGTGTAATAGAGTAAGGGCAGCATCAACGCATTTTTTTGAATGTTATTTATTGCGCTGCTGTGGTGCATGTTGTTCATTTTTTCCTACTGTTTTTTTATTATTGTCGTGGCAGCGGTAAAGTGACTCCCACAAAAAATGCAAGGGCTCATGCTTTTTACTTAATCAGTTAAATCGTCTTGTATCTCCTGAATATCGGGTAGTTCGGCAAGCTGGCGCAGAAGGCTGCGGGCGTCGTCATAGTGAAGGCCGTTGATATGCCGGCGCAAACGGGCAAACAGCTCCAATTGCTCGATGGTCAGGTGCGGCTTCAGTGTGCTCAGCAACGCGTCGGGAATGAAATCGTTGTCTTTGAGCCTCTGATCCAGTTCGGTGGCAATCCGGTGCAGCTCTTCGCGGTCGCCGCCACTGTCCGGCAGCGCCTCTTCGGGCGGCGGCAGGGCCGCAATCGCCGCCAGAGTCTGCTCGGCGACGGCCCGGAAGTGCTTCAGACACGTTATTGGCTGCTCTTGTTTCAGTTCGGCTTCCAGGGCTGCGCAGGCGGCATGAAGCGCCATCGCGCCGATGGTGCCGGCCGCGCCTTTGAGTT
>CAZJOY010000312.1:0-4261 GCA_964547705.1 uncultured Methylobacter sp.
ATTCATGCGATACCGCGCCGCCGATCGAACCGGAATCGGCGATAACCGCACGAAATTTCAAGCCCAAATGGTTAAAAATGTTGGTGTAGGCCTGATACATTGCATCGTAGGTAAGCTGCAACGATTCCTGGTCCAAATGAAAGGAGTAGGCATCTTTCATGATAAATTCTCGCGAACGCATCACGCCGAAACGGGGACGGATTTCATCGCGGAATTTGGATTGTATTTGGTAATAAGTGATTGGCAACTGCTTGTAGCTTTTAATTTCGTTGCGTGCCAGATCGGTAATGATTTCTTCGTGAGTCGGTCCTAAACAAAAATCGCGCTCATGACGGTCTTTTAACCGCGCCAGCTCAGGGCCGTATTGTTCCCAGCGGCCGGTTTCCTGCCACAGTTCTGCCGGTTGCAGACCAGGCATCAGCACTTCCAGCGCGCCGGTTTTTTCCATTTCTTCGCGGGTGATTTTTTCGACCTTACGCATGACTCTCAGCCCCAAAGGCAGCCAGCTGTAAAGACCTGCGGCCAATTTACGAATCAGGCCTGCGCGGATCATCAATTGATGGCTGGCTATTTCAGCGTCAGCCGGGGTTTCTTTAACGGTATTGAGCGGGAATTGAGTAGTACGCATTATGTTTTAAGGAGCTGGTCAATAAAAAATCGCTATTTTACAGAGTTAATGCCTGTTTAGTCATCCCGTTGTCAAATCAATCCGAATTGTTGGGATTAATTCTGAGCAGCTATTGACGAACGCAGTCTTTGACGTACCATTCTCCTCATAACCTGATATGGGATACGTCAACCACTTTATAGAGACGAAGATTTTCTTTGTGTTCGGGGAAGTGCAGGCATGGCACTGTTAGTGTCCAAATTTCCGAGATTGTCGATGGTTTACAAGATCTGGCTCAACAGTTTTCCATTTGGCCGGATTATTCATCTTAGCGAGGCGGCGGATGCTCACTAAAACTGCGAAATCCAAAGGGTAGCGGCAATGCCTAAATTTACAAAATTATTCCAGTGCCCTAAATTTAGTATTCAGCGGCGCAAATACATTTTTATCTTTATAGTGTGGAGCGGACTGATCGCCGTATCGCTCATCTGGAATATCAGTCAGCTCCATGGAAATACGCTGTTGACTGCCGCAGCCGCTGCCCGTGCCAGTTTGAACAAAGACATTGTCTTTCGCAAATGGGCGACTTCCCACGGCGGCGTTTATGTGCCGCCGACGGAAATTACCCCGCCCAATCCTTATCTTAAACTACCCGAACGGGATGTCGTTACTACAACGGGCAAAGTTTTGACCTTGATGAATCCTGCTTACATATTACGTGAATTGCAAAGCAACTTTGGCGATGAATACGGCAATCGCAGCCACCTGACCAGTTTAAATCCTCTTAATCCTCATAATGGCCCCGATGATTGGGAAACTAAAGCTTTACAGAGTTTCGAGCGGGGCGGTAAAGAGCTAATGGAAGTGCAACAGACCAATGGACAGTCCTATTTGAGATTGATGCAACCTTTCGCCGTTGACGAAGGCTGTATGAAGTGCCATGGCGTTCAAGGCTACAAGGTAGGCGATATTCGCGGTGGTATCAGCACGTCTATTTTCTTAACCAGTTATTTGCAGCAAGAACAAAAACAACGCACCGAATTAACCTTGTCTCATATCCTGATCTGGCTGATAGGCTTAATCGGGCAAAGTTTGTCTTATCGGCGCGAGTATCGTTTAAATGGCAAGCGTAAACAGGCCGAAGCGGAACTCAAGCGGCACCACGACCATTTGGAACAACTGGTCGAGGAACGCACGGCAGCCCTATCGATTGCCAAGGAAGCTGCCGAAGCCGCTAATATCGCTAAAAGCACTTTTATCGCCACGATGAGTCATGAATTACGCACGCCTTTAAATGCGATTTTGGGCTTTTCCGAGCTGATGAGTCGCGATGGCTCTACTACAGCCGAACAAAAAGACACACTAGCTATCATAAATCGCAGTGGTGCGCATTTGCTCAGCATGATTAACGATGTACTGGATATTTCAAAGATTGAGGCCGGCCGCCTTGAATTGGATGTTCATGCTTTCGATTTGATAGGCCTGCTTCAGGATATCGGTGACATGATCAGCGTTCGCGCGACTGACAAACAGCTAAGTTTTAGAATGGAAATAGCTTCTGATATAGCACAATACATTAAGACGGATAGCGGAAAATTACGGCAAGTCCTGATTAATTTATTAGGTAATGCGATAAAATTCACGCAGCAGGGCGAGGTCATACTGCGCGCCTATACTCAGCCATTGCCTACTATGGTAATGCTGAGCATCGAAGTGGTTGACAGCGGGGTGGGTGTAGCCGAAGACAAGCAAGAGGATTTATTTAAGCCTTTCGTACAATTGGTACAGGAAAATTCAGATACCAAAGGCACGGGCTTAGGCTTAGCCATCTCTAAATCCTTAGTAGAACTGATGGGCGGCTGTATCAGTATCACCAGTATCTTAGGGGTAGGTTCAACATTTAAGATTGAAATACCGGTAGCTGCCGCAAGCATTGATAATATTACCGTTGAAGAAGAGTGGCATCCGGTTAAAAGCATCGCACCTGATCAGCCGCCTTGGAGGATATTAATCGTCGATGACAATGCCGATAATCGGTTATTGCTTGCAACTATTTTAATAGAAGTCGGTTTTCAAGTGTGCGAGGCGGAGAACGGTCAGCAAGCCATTAAGGTATTTGAGCAATGGCGGCCGCATCTCATCTGGATGGATATGCGCATGCCGGTCATGGACGGTTATGAAGCCACCGCAAAAATTCGGCAATTAGAAGGTGGCAATGCCGTTAAAATCGTCGCCCTGACAGCCAGTGCTTTTAGGGAGCAGCACGATCGTATCATTAATGCGGGTTGCGATGCGGTTTTACACAAGCCTTTCCATATCCCGGAAATTTTTGCCGAACTGACAAGACATCTGGAAGTTAAATTTGTTTATTTGGATACTCCTGTTCTTGTTCCATCGCCCATCCGGGAGACAACGGTTAAAATGCTGGCCAAGCTACCCTTAGCGTTACGGCAGCAACTGCGCGAGGCAGCGCTTAATCTGGATACTGAAGAGACTGACGCGATTATCGCCCAAATTCGGCTATTAGTTCCCGAGGCTGGCGAGGGTTTGCAGGGGTTGGCTCAACAGTATCAATTTGACCGGATTATTCGGCTTATCGAGGTGGTGGATGGTCAGTGAAAATACGGTAGTGTTTTTGTTTTTGATAACTACTATTCAGTTTCTTCGAACAAACCTTTCTACCTGCTTATTGATGAATAAGAGTCAGCAAACACGCCATCCGTATTAGTGATTGTTTTGTAGGGAAATGAAACGCAGCGTGCTATTTTTATACAAAAATTTTTATATTTAGACAGGATTACCTTTTGGACTACACAGCGGATATTTTAATTGTCGATGATACTTTAGCTAACTTACAGCTATTATCGACCCTTTTAAAAGAAGAAGGTTATAAAGTACGCCCTGCTAACAGTGGCGTTCTAGCATTACAAGCCGTTGCTAAAAAAAAGCCGGACTTAATTTTGCTGGATATCAAAATGCCTGAAATGGATGGTTATGAAGTTTGTGAAGCCTTAAAGAGCAATCCCGAAACTAAAAATGTGCCGGTTTTATTTATCAGTGCATTGAATGACGTTGGCGATAAAATCAGAGCTTTTAATGCAGGCGGACTTGATTATATTAATAAGCCTTTTCAATTTGAGGAAGTAAAAGCCCGCGTTGCCACGCATTTGCGATTAAAAGCCTATGAAGATGATATGGAAGCAGAAATAGCGCTTGGCATTCGTGAAATTGAAGCTTTGAATCAGGAAATCATCGATACTCAGCAAGAGCTGATTTTTACGATGGGGCAAATTTGTGAAACCCGCTCGCATGAAACGGGACAACATGTAAAACGTGTCGCCGAATACTCGTATTTATTAGCAAAACTATATGGTTTTGAAGAGCTGGAGCTAATGAAACAAGCCGCTTCGATGCACGACATCGGCAAGGTCGCTATTCCGGATAGTATTTTGAACAAGCCCGGTCAGCTGACTACGGAAGAATGGGAGGTAATGAAAACTCACAGTCATTTGGGCTTTCAGATGCTCAACCTGTCACAACATGCACCTCAGCGCCCATTATTTAAATTGGCGTCTATTATTGCGTTGGAACATCATGAAAAATGGGATGGCAGCGGCTATCCCTACGGCCTTAAAGGCGAAGAAATCAGTGTTG
>CAZJOY010000313.1:0-4213 GCA_964547705.1 uncultured Methylobacter sp.
CAGCAATATTAATGAAATACCGCGAAAGGCGTAATAAATCGCAAGCGGCCAGCGTTTGCCGAAGCGATCACATAACCAACCGGAAAAAACGGTACCGGCAATATCGGTCGCGCCCATTACACCTAATGACACGGCCATGGTCATTTCCGGGAAGCCGTGCTCGATGCCGTGCGTAATCAAATGCGTTTGAAACAGGCCCGAGGTGGTAAAACCGCAGATACCAAAACTAAAAGCCAGCAACCAGAACTGAGGGCTGACCATTGCCGAACGCATCGGGCTTGGGTCAGGTGGAACCTCAGGTGCAGCACGCCCATTGTCTCCATAAGGCTGCAATCCTTTTAAACCGGGATTATCAGCCATCAATAGCATGACCAGAGGCAATACCACCAAACCCAGCATTAAAGCGATAAACAGCGTTACAGCCCGCCAGCCCAACTGAATGTTCAGGTTCATGATAATGGGCGTGAAAATGAGTTGGCCAGACGAAAAGGCCGCCCCCAAAATTCCCAAAGCCAAGCCGCGCCGTTGCCGAAACCAGCGATTGACGACGGCGGACCCCATCACGATTGAGGTTCCTCCCGAACCTGCGCCGATGATCACGCCCCAAAAAAGATACAACTGCCAGGGTTCCTGCATCAAAACACTGCCGCCTGCGCCTAACGTCACCAGAGCGAGCGTTATCAGCGTGATGGCTTTGGTGCCGTACAAATCCATCAACCTGCCTAAAAAAGGACCGGCAAGCCCAAATAAAAGCAAGTTGATCGAAACGGCGCCGCTGATTGTTTCCCGGCTCCAATTAAATTCATGTTCCAGCGACAGCATGATGATGCCCGGAACGGATCGGAGCGTCGATGCGGCAAATAAACAGGTAAAAGTAACAGCGAGTACGACCCAGGCATAATGGATGCCGACGCGTTTAATGGTTGTCATGATTAGCGGCGTATTTGAAATGGTTAAAGTTATTATCTCGTTCCCACGCACTGCGCTCGTCGTTATACACATCTCGACGTAGGCCGGAATAAGGCCATCCAAGCGCGTAGCGCGAGGTGGCGTTTCCGGCGAATTTGGGTGGTATTTGCCGGAAACGCTGGTTCTCGCTATCGCTCGGACCAGCTTATTCCGGCCTACATCTAAAGCGTTGCGTGGGAACGAGTATGGAAACGGAAGCTATGTCATATATAAAGTTATGTAGATACCTATGCTCGAAGGGAGAAGCGACTTTATGTCGCTTTGACAACTCCGATATCTACAAATCAAGGCGCATCTTCCAGCTTATCAAGCAATTCAATCAAACGAGTCACGCCCTGAAGCAATATCCCGCCGACGCCCAACGCAAACCAGACGCCAATCACAAAGCCCCAATGAATCGGCGCAGCGAAAAACTCTTCCCTGAACCAGAAGGTATGTCCCCACTCATTAAAGCCGACGCTAACCAATATCATGAACGGCCCGAATACCGCCAACGTCAACGGCAGCGAAATACCCTTGGCATACAGCGGCAACCGGGTTCTGGCGTATAGCCAGGCGCAACCGCCTAAAATCACATACAGCGGAAAATTAAAATAAAACTCGATGATATGATTGGCCGTAAAAGGCGTGTCGCGGATTGCGACCTGATGCCAGGAGTTATCCTGTTCGGCAAAATAACTGCCTGCCCAATACACCGCAAAAGTGTAAATACTGATCCACATCGTGAGCGTGAAATAACGGCTGATTTCCTCCTTCGGATCAAGCTTGTCCAGGTTACGATCGCGCGAAAACCATAAATAGCCCCATACACCGGTCACGAACACGGCAAGAATGCCTAATTCAACGTAAAACAGCTGCATCCAGTATTGCTCGAAAGCCGGTTCGGACGAGTCCAGCCCCGACGCCACGGCAAAAGCGCCTTGATATAAGCGTAGCCCGACATAGATAACTGTCAGAATACCAAAGCCCTTCAGGTACAGCGGTAAATCCTTTATGTACCAGGGCATTGCGTTTTTATTTTCTACCTCTACAGGTAATTGTTCGGATGTTATAGCCATGATCTAAGCCTCTTAACGGTTTAATTGAATTTTGGAATCACTGCGGCGGTGATGCTGGAGATATAACGCGCGGTAGTTACCGAATCGTATAAAAACAGCAAGCCGCCGATCCGGCTGTCGGCATCCCGAATCAGCCCGTCCAGTTTTTCGGTTTCCCAAAACGCATCGCTGGCGGTAATCGTCATCGTGCGCTGCTCGCCGGGTTGTATCGGTGCGGTATTGTCCAGGCTCAAGCCTTCAGGCGCGGTCAGGCTGTTTGGATCGCCTTGATACGATGCTTGCAGATCCTTGTTCAGAAAATGCACATTGGCGGTAGAAAACTCGCCTATTTGCAGCGGATTTTCGCTACGATTATTGACTTTTACCGTGAACGTCATTGCACGCTCCGGTATCCGGTATTCGGCTTTTAAAGTCTCGACATCGACCACACCGGCATTGACCTGAGCGGAGAGCGGCAAAATCTGATCCAGGGATGCCTGCAATGGAATCGTGTTGGGATACCGGCTTATCGTCATCGCATTGATCGCCAGCACCAGAACGGGCACGCCGATTAAGATGCCTTTTGCAATTAACCGATCATTTGAAGTAACCAGTTCATCTTCCAAACCTGCTTGCAGCATTCTGTAGCGTGGAATAAACAATGGCCGCCGCACCCACCAGAGCAGCCAGGCTGTCGCCAATAAGCCCCAGAAGCTATGCCAGAAGATACCGTTGCCGAGACCGAACGTTTCCATATCGACCAGTTCGCCATTGATGGTTTTGACTTGATTCGAAAAATCCGACGGGCTTCCGGCAATGTCCAGCCATACGCCCGGTCCCATCACTTGTCCGGCGTCTTTCAGGTTAAAAAATGGATGGATGTGATAACGCCCCGGTAGCCGGCCCTTCAACACAATCTTGAAGTTGTAATCGCCTCCGGGCTGCAAGGCCACCGAATTCATCCACGGTTTACCGTTCAGGTAGCGCTCAGTCCTGATCAGTACCGGGCCGGGCGTGGAGATATTCAAAAAAGACGCTTCCGGTTTCGGTACGCTGACCGGCCAATCCTCGGCGACATGGAATTTGCCGCTAACGCTGACTTCGTCATTGACATTGAATTTTTGTTTGTCCCATTGCACGTCGTACCACTGTATCGTGCGCATCCTGATAAACGGCTCTAACGCTTTTTCGCCGTGCGCCATTACCGTTTGGATATTCAGCGAATACAGCGAAAGCATGAACCCGAGAGACATTGCGCACTTTATTAATAGCTTTTTCATAAACTACCCTCCCTTTAGATTTTGTTAAGGTAACGAACGGTTGCGAACCACTTACCGATAAACCACCATAAGGTGTACATCAGGACGCATAACAAGGCCGAACAAAATGCCGCTAACGGCGCCGCGTATTGACCGTAAGTGCGTAGCGTACCCCGCTCGATGATGCGCAGATATTCCGGCATGCCGGTACGGATGTATTCGAAACCGAACAAATCGGCGACAGTCAATTGACCGTTGCCGTATTCAACAGGCATATGAAACATGCCGAATATCGGCCAGTTGCTGGGATAGAACAGCAAAGCAAAAGCCGCTCCGCCGAAGATCGCAGTGACGGTCAGGCTGTTGCTTAACATCAGGATAACGTCCAGAACCAGAGCGCCCGGCAGCATCGTGGCAGGCAGAACCATGTTAATCGGGAAAAAGTTCCAATAGTGATAGGCGAATATCCGGGTTACCCAGGTGCCAATCAATAAAGCAGCCACGCATAACGTCGCGCCCAACGGCAGGCGAAATTTTTCCCACATCACCGCCTGCACCGCCGCCGGAAAAGTAATGCCCATCAGCGGCGTAACCAGCGGCCACCATTGCCTGTCTTTCCAGTCCACCCAGAAATCCCAGTCGCCGACAGTCAACGCAAAATGAAGATGAAAGGAACCGATAAACAGAAAAAGAGCCAATACCAGGATCAGGTAATCGTAAGCGCGGGTAATCCGCGCCTTTTCTCCGGTATACGGCCGAAAAGACCGGTTTGAAATATTTGCCGACATAATTGCTTCTCCTACCCATAGTGATAGATAAGGCTGGTTCGCCTATCCAAAATAGTCAGCGTGTTGTAAATTTTGTCGGCCGGCCATTGAGGGGGAACTGAGTCGACTCAAGCTAAACAACACGCTTGAGTGATACAGTAAGTTGAAAAGGCGGCGTTGT
>CAZJOY010000314.1:0-4207 GCA_964547705.1 uncultured Methylobacter sp.
AAGGCCTTCGTTTTGCTCGTGGGCAGACGCCTGTGGATAGCTCGGGTGTTGCACTGGCGGGCGGCAGGGCTCCGGGAAAGCTGCCTTATCTGAGGCATATCGGCATGTATGCTTATACGGTCGGTTTTTTAAACCGTTATTGCCTCTGGGACGCATCAAGGCTTGAGTCGGTCGAATCTCTGGAGCAGCTGAGAATTCTTTGGTACGGCGAAGCTATTCGAGTGCATATCGTCGATAAAACCCCGGCTGCCGGTGTCGATACGCAAGAGGATTTGCTCCGCGTAGAACAGGTATTGCGCTTGGATCATTAGCTGTCCGGGTACTGTTTTCATTTATAACGCGGTCGGAATAAGCCCTGTGTAACGACTCGGCTATCAAAAAAATGGAACGCAGATAAGCGATAAACGGATTTTTCCGGAATCCTTCAAAAAATCTTAATCTGCGTTTTAGTGTTCGACCTACAGGGCTGTTTCAATTTGACATAGCCTATTAATAACAGTACTTTGGGCAACATTTTTTAACTTTCACTTAAACATCGGTTTTTCAAGAGCTGTCAATGGAACAATTTCATAGAATAAGTCGTTTACCTCCCTACGTTTTTAATATTGTTAATGACTTAAAAGCCAAGGCCCGAGCGGCGGGAGAAGATATTATCGACTTCGGCATGGGCAATCCCGATCAGGCCACGCCCGATCACATCGTCAATAAGTTGATTGAATCGACCAAACGCCCCGATACCCATCGTTATTCCGTTTCCAAAGGCATACCCCGATTAAGAAAAGCCATTTGCACCTGGTATAAAAACCGCTTCGACGTCGATTTGGACCCGGAAACGGAAGCCATTGTCACCATAGGCTCGAAAGAAGGTTTGGCGCATTTGGCGTTGGCAACGTTAGGGCCGGGCGATGTGGTGCTGGTGCCTAATCCGGCTTATCCGATCCATCCTTACGGCGTGGTGATTGCGGGCGCCGATCTGAGGCATGTGCCGATGATTCCGGGCGGCGATTTCTTCGAGGAACTGCAAAAAGCCATTATCGATTCCTGGCCCAAGCCGAAAATGTTGATTCTTAATTTTCCGGGCAATCCGACCAGTCAGTGTGTAGAGCTGGATTTTTTCGAAAAAATTATCGCCGTGGCTAAAGAACACAATATCTGGGTGGTACAGGATATTGCCTATGCCGACATTGTTTTCGACGGTTACAAAGCGCCGTCTATTCTTCAAGTCGAAGGCGCAAAAGACATCGCGGTCGAGTTTTTCTCGCTGTCGAAAAGTTACAACATGCCGGGCTGGCGCGTGGGCTTTATGTGCGGCAATAAAGAGCTGGTTGCGGCTTTGGCGCGCATTAAATCCTACCTGGATTACGGTACTTTTACGCCGATTCAGATTGCCGCGATTGCCGCTCTGGAAGGTCCGCAGGAATGTGTGGCCGAAATCGCCGAGATGTACCGGAAAAGACGTGATGTGCTGTGCGACGGCTTAGCCTCAGCAGGCTGGCCGGTGGAAAAGCCGAAAGCCACCATGTTTGTTTGGGCGCGTATTCCTGATGCGTATCAGCATATGGGCTCGCTTGAGTTTTCCAAAAAACTGTTGGCAGAGGCTAAAGTCGCGGTTTCGCCGGGTATTGGTTTCGGTCAGCATGGCGACGATCATGTCAGGTTCGGTTTGATCGAGAATGAACACCGAACCCGCCAAGCGGTTCGCGGCATACGCAATATGATGAAGAAAGACAAGGTTATATAAGCCTATAAATGTAACTACTCAGCACACTAAAGGAATGGAACACGGATGACACAGATAAGACGGATTTACACGGATTTTTTAGAATATTCTGCGCTTTTAATCAGTGATTATCCGTTCTATCTGTGTCATCCGTGTTCCATTAATCATTTTTAACATACGCTGAGTAGTTACCTATAAATTCATAAAAGATTGCGCGACAATCCGGGATTAAAATCAAGCTTTGACCACGTTATGCTTGATGCTTAAACACTAGTTAAAATTAATTCAGGAGGTAATATGTCAGACAATGTAGAAAATATAGTTTTAGAACATTTACGCCATATTCGTAGCAGAGTTGACCAAATAGCCGATGATATGTCCGATCTTAAGCATCGCATGTCCAGTCTTGAGTTAGCCACGGTTTCAGTTAAGCATGAAGTTGCTCATGGTGATGAAACCGATGCAAGGCAACAAATAACGCTCGACAAAATTATCGATCGCATTCAGCGCATAGAAAAAAGACTGGAGCTTATTAGTTAAGTGGTGTGTTTTCATTGTTCCCATACTTGGCGTTTTAAGCTAGGGAACGATAATAATTTATTAACTGGAGTTTGATTTGAAACCGGTAAAAGTAGGTATATTAGGATTAGGTACTGTCGGTGGCGGCACCGTCAATGTGTTGAAGCGAAATGCGGCGGAAATCGCCCGCCGGGCAGGGCGGGAAATTATCATCACCCGCGCTTCGGCCAAGGATTTAAACAAACAGCGCATCTGCGACACGCAAGGCATCGCTTTAACGACCGATCCTTTCGAAATCATCAATGATCCCGAAATTGAAATTATTTTGGAACTGATTGGCGGGGCAGGGCAGGTCAAAGACATGGTGCTGAAAGCCATAGCAAACGGCAAGCATGTCGTTACCGCCAATAAATCGCTGATTGCGTTGCACGGCAACGAGATTTTCGCCAAAGCTAGCGAAAAAGGCGTCATCGTTGCTTTTGAGGCCGCTGTCGCCGGCGGCATTCCGATTATCAAAGCCATTCGCGAAGGTTTAAGCGGCAACCAAATCGAATGGTTGGCAGGCATCATCAACGGCACCGGTAATTTTATCCTGACCGAAATGCGCGACAAAGGCCGTGATTTTGCTGACGTATTAAGCGAGGCGCAAGCCTTGGGTTACGCGGAAGCCGATCCTACTTTTGACGTAGAAGGCATAGACGCCGGTCATAAATTAACTATTCTGGCTTCGATTGCTTTCGGTATTCCTTTGCAGTTCGACAAGGTTTATACCGAAGGTATCACCAAAATTACCCGTACCGATGTCGAGTACGCAGAGCAATTGGGTTACCGCATCAAACATTTGGGCATCGCCCGTAAAACGCCGGAAGGCATCGAATTAAGAGTGCATCCGACCTTGATTCCTGAGCGCCGTCTTATTGCCAACGTCAATGGCGTGATGAATGCCGTCTTGGTTAAAGGCGATGCGGTCGGTCCAACGCTTTATTACGGTGCCGGAGCCGGAGCCGAACCTACCGCATCTTCCGTCGTCGCCGATGTGATCGATGTGGTCAGAGCCTTAACCGGCGACCCTGAAAACCGCGTACCGCATTTGGCTTTCCAAGCCGATGCGATAGCCGATATTCCGGTTTTGTCTGCGGATATGTTCCGGACGGCTTATTATTTGCGGCTTAATGCCGAAGATAAACCGGGTGTTCTAGCGGAAGTGACCCGGATTCTGGCCGAGCATCAAATCAGCATCGAAGCCATCAGCCAAAAAGTGCCGCTGAATAATGAAACGTCGGTACCGATTATCATGCTGACGCAGGTCACGCTGGAAAAAGAAATGAACGCGGCTATCGCTGAAATCGAGGCGTTAAAAACCGTTAGCGGTAAAGTCAACCGCATCCGTCTGGAAACTTTAGGATAAATAAAACATGTCTACGCATAAACACTACACCGGCCTGATTGAACGCTACAGAGACCGTCTGCCGGTCAGCGCAACTACCCGCATCATCAGCTTGAATGAAGGCAATACGCCGATGATTCAATTGCAAAATATCCCCCGATTGATCGGCAAGGAAGTGGATATTTATGTCAAATTCGAAGGCTTGAATCCGACCGGTTCATTCAAAGATCGCGGTATGACCATGGCGGTCACCAAAGCCGTGGAAGAAGGCAGCCAAGCCATCATCTGCGCCTCCACGGGCAATACCTCCGCCGCTGCCGCAGCCTATGCGGCGCGCGCGGGTATCAAAGCTTTCGTGTTAATCCCCGACGGCAAAATCGCTCAAGGCAAGTTGGCGCAAACGCTGATGTACGGCGCTGAAATTATTCAGATTAACGGCAACTTCGATAAAGGCATGGCCTTGGTTAAAGAAATCGCCGATCATGCGCCGGTTACCATCGTTAACTCGATCAATCCGTTCAGAATCGACGGACAAAAAACCGCCGCTTTTGAAATTGTCGACGACCTCGGTTTTGCGCCCG
>CAZJOY010000315.1:0-4182 GCA_964547705.1 uncultured Methylobacter sp.
GACTAAGGTCAATCTTTTGCAGTCAGCTTAATGGCTTATCCCGAACTCAGGTTACCTACATCGATGTAGGTAAAGCTCGCTTTGAACTGGTGGTACAATATCAAGTTTTATTCGTAGTTGATTATTGTGAAAATCCTGGTGTTCGAGTATATCACTGGCGGCGGCTTCAATAAGCAGGAGTTGCCTGATTCCCTGGTAGGGGAAGGCCGTCTGATGCTTAATGCGTTGCTTGATAACTTGATGCGCCTAAATAGTCTTGAAGTTACCGTCATGCTTGATTGGCGGATTGACGCATTAGCTGGCGTAAATAACGTCGTCATCGGGCCTGAGCATGATATTACAGAAGAATTTGCCCTGCTGGTTCATCAATCCGATCTGGTATGGCCGATTGCGCCGGAATTTGACAGTATTTTACAAAATCTGTGTCAAACAGTTGAATTATCAGGCAAGCTTTTGCTGACATCGCCGGCAACAGCTGTTGCCATTGCCGGTAACAAATTTAAAACTTACGAGTTACTGAACCGATCTCAGATAGCGGCGGTACCTACCCGGATGCTTGATGATGTTTATTTCTCCTCCTTCGACAGACTCAGGACAGGCGGTGAATGGATGGTTAAACCGGTTGATGGCGCCGGCTGTGCGGACAGTTATGTAATCAGCGATCAGCAAGATTTTGAGCAGATGGCGGCTCGAAAAAGCTCATATATCATTCAGCCGCATCTTCAAGGCGCAAAAACCAGCTTATCGTGTTTGTTCAAGCAGGGGCGAGGCTGGCTGATATGCACTAATTTGCAGCGTTTTGAATTCATCGGTCAGCAATATCATTTGGCGGAAGTTGTGGTAAATCATCACCCCGATTTTGGCCCATACCAACAATTAATCGACAAAATAGCCCTTGCTTTGCCTGAGCTATGGGGCTATGTCGGTATCGATCTGATAGAAACGGCAACACAGACTTGGGTACTTGAAATCAATCCCCGTCTGACTACGTCATTCGTAGGCATATATGAAGCCTTAGGTATCAATGTCGCCGAAGCAGTTTTGCAGTTATTGCATGGCGAACCGGCACTTAAGCCCATTTGCAATTACCCCGTCACTATTCAAACAAAGCAGGAAACTCATGCAAGCTAATATCGTCGGCTGGGATATAGGCGGCGCTCACGTCAAGGCAGCCGTCAGCAGTGCCGGTAAAATTATCGCCGTTTATCAGCAACCGTGCCTGTTATGGAAAGGACTGAGTCAACTGCGACACGCAGTAATCACAATTATGCAGGAATTGGCGGACTCAGATTGTCGCCATGCGATCACCATGACAGGGGAGTTGGTCGATTTGTTCGATAACCGGGATGATGGTGTTAAGCAAATCATTCAAACGATGATTGATTTGCTGCCGGGCAATGAAATCCTGGTTTTTGCCGGAAAAGAAGGCTTTCTGAAGCCGTCGCAGACCGAAGCCGGACATTATCTGTCTATTGCTTCAGCCAATTGGCTAGCTAGTGCTTCATTTGCGGCACAGAAAATCGGTAGCGGACTTTTTGTCGATTGCGGCAGCACCACGACAGATATACTCCTGTTGAATAATGGACAAGTGCTGGCAGAAGGCTACACCGATTATCAGCGTTTGATATCTGAAGAATTGGTTTATACCGGCATTGTCAGAACCGCTGTAATGGCCGTTACGCAAACAGCCGTGGATCAAGGCAAAAAAATGGGCCTGATGGCCGAGTATTTCGCCACGACGGCCGATGTTTATCGCGTCACCGGTGAACTCAACGAGGCTCACGATCAAACCGACACTGCGGATGGTTCGGAAAAAACAATCCTGGCGAGTGCCAGACGCTTATCTCGAATGATAGGCTGTGATTTTCATCCCGATGAACTGCATCGCTGGCAACAATTTGCTGAAAACATTCGTACCCAGCAACTACAGCAAATACAACGCGCCTGCGAAGCCAGATTGTCGCAATATGAATTACCGCAAGAATACCCACTGGTTGGTGCTGGAGTAGGGCGGTTTCTAGTTAAGCAGATTGCGTTGAATTTAGGCCGGACTTATCTGGATTTTTCGGATTTATTGCCGGTAGTCGAAATTAATTCCGATATGGCGGCAGCGGACTGCGCACCTGCTGCGGCTATTGCTTATTTAGCCAGCAGCAAAATAAGCGCACTTACTAGAGATAGCGATTCGATATTTAAATAACTGTGTTAAAATATTGTTTTTTGTCAACATTAATAAATGTTTACAGGCTCTATGGAAAAAATTGATGTATTTGACCTGATCGAGCGAATGTCGGCGCTGATCCGGTCTGAAGAACGTAAAAAATGTACAGAACTGGGCTTACAGCCGGTTCACTTGCAGGTAATGGATTATTTGTCCCGCTGCAATCGCTATAGCGATACCCCCGCAGCGCTGACTAATTATTTGGGTATGACCCGGGGTACAGTTTCCCAAACTGTACTGCTGCTCGAAAAAAAAGGCTATATCAAGAAAACAGCCGATGTAAATGACCGTCGCATGGTACATCTTGGCCTTTTGGCTGAAGGCGACGCCATCTTGAATAAAGCTCGTCCATCGGATTTATACAGCCAAGCCTTGGCAATATTCAATAAAAATGAAAGTCAGGAAAACGTTTTCGTTAATGCGCTGACCGCGTTGCAAAAAGCTAATAAATCCCAGTCATTCGGGCTTTGTAAAACATGCAGATATTTCACTACGACTGCGGACGGTTTTATTTGCGGCTTAACCAAAGAACGGCTGAGCCAAATCGATAGTGAGAAAATATGCCAGGAGCATACCGTTTGTTGATTGTGTATAGCTTGCGTTACCGAAGAAACAGTCAACGCAACACTATAAAGCTAAACGTGAATAGGTAATAAAGTTAGGAACCATTGAGTTTTTTTTCAAATAACTGCTAGGCTTACGTGATTGTTTCAATTATCCAGAGAATGACTTGGAAGAAGATTTAACCACCGATTTAGTCGCGCTGCAAAGCCATTTAGAGACTATGCTTGAGCGCGTTCAGCAGAACAGCGCTACTTTGCGGAAGTTTCAGGCATTCGAAATAAGATTGCTAAAACTCAATGCTTTACCGGACATTATTGAGCATCTGCTTGAAGAGGCTAAAAATTATTTTGATCTTGATGCGATCAGCCTATGCTTGCTGGATGAAACGGGTGAAATCGCAAAAACGCTTAGCGATAGCGGTTACTCACACAGCTCAAAAAATGGGTTAATATTGCTGGACACTTTAAAACCAGCAGCCACTCAACCCTATCTCGGTATTTATCATAACGCCCAATACGCCGACTTTTTTCCGCATATTGAGAAACAGCCGGTCAGCGTTGCGATTACCCCCTTAACTCGCCGCGACAAATTTATGGGTACTTTAAATTTGGGCAGTTATCAGCTTGATAGATTTGACGATAAGATGGCTACAGATTTTATTGAGCATCTTAGTTCTGTAGTCAGTGTTTGTCTGGAAAATAATCTTCATGTTGAAGAGATAAGACGCGTCAGTTATCTCGATGCATTAACGGGTGTTAATAACAGGCGCTTTTTCGAACAGCGCATCGGTGAAGAATTAAAGCGCAGTCAACGTAGCGCAGGGCCGCTATCTTGCCAGTTTTTCGATATAGATTTCTTTAAGTCGGTTAATGATAAACATGGCCATCAGGGCGGTGATCTGGTGCTGTCCTTGGTAGCCGCTACCATAAAACACCAATTAAGAGACAATGACGTGTTTGTCCGCTATGGTGGGGAAGAGTTTGTGGCCTTGTTGTCCAATACCGATGAGCTTGAAGCGCTGGAGACAGCTGAGCGAGTACGAAAAGCTATTCAGACACTGGTCATTGCCGTGAATGACATTTCCGTCTCGGTTACCGTTTCTATCGGCATATCAGTTTATGTGCCGGATAGCGCGTCTATTTCGATAGATGCCGAGGCTGCCAACCGTCTGATCAAAGCCGCCGATTCCGCGTTGTACAGGGCCAAGCATAATGGCCGAAATCGAGTAGAAAATGGTGGGATTGTTTTGGATAGGCAGGTATTGTAAATTTTAAAAAATTCACCACGAAAACACGAAAGACACGAAGTTATTACCTCGCTTTTTCTTCGTTCCTTTCGTGTCCCGGTAACCTCCCCCTGCGTTACTCCCCCCCCCAAGTCCATGCCCGCCTTCCTGC
>CAZJOY010000316.1:0-4182 GCA_964547705.1 uncultured Methylobacter sp.
GGCGATACGGTCACTGCGGGAGTAGTTCAGAAACACCATCTTGAAGTTGGCGGCAAAACTGCTGAAGGTTTCCATACGGATGTTTTTTTCGGTTGCCTCCAGGAAATCCTTTTCAATCGTACGGACGATTTCGACATAATCCCGGTCGGTAATGTCTTTGTCTTCTGTGCTTTCGAGCAGCTTTTTAACATGCAGGTAATAGAGCGCGCCGATGATGGAGCCGCCGGAAACTGTGGAAATAACCTCCACGTTTTTCAGTAAGTTAAGTTCCGCCATTTGCGCTAAAACGCCGATATGGAAAAAAGAGGCGCGTAGTCCGCCGCCGGAAAGACCTAGACCTAGTCTTTCCTGTGTAGTGTGTTCTGCCATGAGATGTTCCCCGGTTAAAGTTAAATGAAATATATCGCTTTGATGACGCCTGTTTTTTATGATTTTTAAGGAGACAACCGCGTACGGCCGGCATGAGTCAGGGTAACGGTTCGTTTATTGTTCTAGGCGACGGGGGCATTGTGGCAAAAAAAGTCAGCGGCGTATGTCAGCTAAAGCTGAAATTGAGTTAGAGCTGGGTAGAGAATGCCCGTTATTTGTGATTGACCGGGGGTATGTTGATTATGTGTGTTAGTTTAAGAAAAATAACGAATAGTTATATTGTTATTAGCGCTGCTTGCGGATTACGAACAGTCGGGGAGCCGAGTCTTTGTGTTCGGCGCTGTAAATAGTGTCAATGTTAAATTGTTCCTTATTTAGTTGTGCGCACCAGTTTTTAACCTGATCGGTCTCTATATCCCCGCCTTGGTGGCCGGGATAAGCAAGCAAGGTGATGATGCCGTTGACGGCTAAAATCCGGCCGGCTGTGGTTAATGCGCTTAACGTGGAGTCTGCTAAGGTAATGATGCTTTTATCGCCGCCCGGCAGATAACCCAGATTAAACATGATCACGCGGATTTTACCGTGGTGATGGGCTGGGATTTTGTTGCTCATTTCAGCATGGCTAACGTGAATCAAGGTCAGACGGTCCGGTAGAGGCGTTTGCCGTAACTTCTCCAGAGTCGAAGCGATAGCGGCTTGTTGTATATCAAAGCCGTAAACATGTCCGGATGGGCCGACTTGTTCAGCCAGGAACAGGGTATCGTGGCCGTTGCCTACCGTTGCATCAATCGCAATATCGCCGGGGCGTAAAATATCCCGGATTAAGTCGTGTGCTGTGTTAACCAGTGAAATGCGTTTCATAAAGCTGCCGGATTTGTTGATGACTGGAGTGCGGGGGTGTCTGTCAGGGCAAGCAAAGCTTGCTATCCTGTTGATAGCGTTGGATATCGCAAGTCTGGGACAGGGCAGCGCCGTTTAATAAAACATCGGCAAAATGCCGGCTGTACCAGGGTATCTGCAAGCTGCCTTTAGCACCGAAGCCGTTAAAGATAAGCAGGTTATTATGTTGCGGGTGACTGCCGATAAAGGGCTGTTTGTCCAAAGTGCAAGGCCGGATGTTGGCTTGATGATTAACCAGGGTCGCATCAATTAAATTGGGTGAGATTTGACCCAATGCTTTTAACAAGCCCTTTTTGCCTTGTTCGGTAATTTGGGTATCGGTATTTTCCCGGTCGAAAGTTGCGCCGACACGAACTTGACGACTATTTAAAGGAATCAACCAATTGCCGTAATTGAGGATTTTATCAGGTAATTCGGCTTGATGTTTCAGCGTCAGAATCTCGCCTTTGGCCGGTTGAAAAGGCAGCCAGGAAAACCAGGGGTTTTGCCTGGTCCGATAGCCTTCACAGAAAATAATCTGTTTGGGAGTAATATCTTGCCAGCGTAGCGAGGGTTGTAGTTGCAGATCCCGGTAATCGAATTCGGCTTGGCGATAACTGTTTTGGGCAATGAAAAATGTTTTTAAGCAGGCTAATAACGGCGGGGTTAATAGATAGCCGGTTTGTTGTTGCTCCAGCAAACCGAACGGTGTCGCCAAATTTTTGCTGCTTGTGCCAGGCGGCCGGATGTCGCCCAGGTAGGCTTGATAATCGGGATTATTGAGGCGCTTATTAGCATTGAGTAATTCGTTGCTGTTGCGGAAAAGCCTCAGCATCGGTTTTTCGATATAAAAATCTTGCTGAAAAAAATCGGCTAACTGTGAGTAGTGGCGCTTTGCGATGGGCAACAGCGTATCGGCTTCGGCGGATTTTACAAAGCGCATGCCGGTGATTGGGTTGATCAGGCCTGCTGCAACTTGTGAGGCATTTTCTTGGGCGTTATCGATAATAAGGACTTTACAACCGCGTTGTATCAGCTCCCAGGCCAGCAAGCTGCCGGCGAGTCCTTGGCCGATAATTAGATAGTCGATCATGATTTGGGTAATGATGGTTTACCACGAAGACACGAAGAGCACGAAGTTTTTCTTTTTTGTTTGTTCATTCCTACACATCAACGTAAGAATACAATAAGTGAGATAGAAGTTTTTATCTTGCTTTTCTTCGTGTTCTCTGTGCCTTCGTGGTGAACTTGTATTTCTTGGGTGATCAAGGTTTATTTGGCCGTCAACGCCACGCCTTTAAAGCTAATCCCATCCCAACCGTATTTCATAAAATTCCTGATATTCTGGTGGCCTGTGCCGTCAGGATCATTTAAAACATCCTGCCGATAATAGTCGCCGAACAGGTTTAATGTCTGTTGTGGATCAAGCCCGTGCAGTTGGGCGAAGGCGAAAATCTTGCAAGAGCCTTCGTTGGTGCCGGCTGGACTGACTAACAGCTGCTCATTCAGACCATTGCTGAATTCGGTAGGTTGGTAATGATAGTTTTCGGTAATGACGGCAATGGTTTCATCAAAGCCGACAGCTTCATTGTTGGTGACTTTTTCGATAAAAGATGCAAGTGACATAGATACGGCTCAAGGGTTAGCGGAGTAATCCGGAAATCTTTTTAAATTCAGGGTGAGTCGAATCTTTGACCCATTCGAATAATACCGATTCATAATTGGTAATGGTCGCGCCTTGTTGCTGCATGCGTTGCAAGGCATAGAACTTATGTTCCGCCTTGCGCGAACAGATGGCGTCTTCGACAACATGCACCTGATAGCCGAGATGCAACAGTTCCAATGCCGTCTGCAATACGCAAACATGCGCTTCTTGACCGATCAGTATGATTTGTTGGCGATCGGCATTGGCTACGGTGTCGGTAAAGCCCTCGGCAGCGCAGCAGGAAAATCCGGTTTTGTCGAAAATCAGTGTGTCTTCTGACAATATATCGGTGATGGTTGCATCGGTCGAGCCCAAACCCTTGGGATATTGCTCGGTTAACAATACTGGGATACTTAACAATCCGGCGGCTTCAACCAAGCTGCCGGCGTTGGCTGTCATCAGTTCGGCGTCGTGCTCGGGCATGGCTGCCGATAGTTTTGATTGCAAATCGACAACGATCAGTAGGCTGTTTTCTATAGATAGAAGGTTTGGGTGTGTAGTCATTTTTGATTTAAAGAGAAGATTTAAAGGAAAGAAGGGATAAGGTCAAAGGCTGGATTGTTTAGCCTTTCTTCATGATCCGAGCTTTTTCACGTTGCCAATCGCGGTCTTTTGAGGCGGCGCGCTTGTCGTGTAATTGCTTGCCTTTCGCCAGGCCGATTTCCAGTTTGGCCCTGCCGTTTTTCCAGTACATGGACAACGGAATCAACGTGTAGCCTTTGCGTTCGACGGAGCCGATCAGCTTGTTGAGTTCATGCCGGTTAAGCAATAGCTTTTTGGAGCGAATAGAGTCCGGGTTGACATGGGTCGATGCCGATAATAACGGAGAAATATGAGCGCCGGACAACCAGGCTTCGCCGCGTTTTATTGCTACATAACTTTCTTTAAGCTGCACGCGGCCATCTCGCAGGCTCTTAACTTCCCAACCTTCTAAAACCATCCCCGCCTCAAATTTCTCCTCAATCGAATACTCGAATTTAGCTTGGCGGTTAACGGCGATGGTGGCGTTTTGTTGTTTGTTATTTTTCTTGGACTTTTTGTCGGCCATAGATTTTTTAAACTGACGTAAAGGAATAATTTTGTTATTTTACTCGATATTACTGCAATAGTCAGAAAAGCTCACCCCGAAAGGCTCATTCGTGGCGATTTTATAATTATAAAGTTTTACAGGCATACCAATGACGGACACAAAAAAATCAATACATGGCGAATGGTCATCGCGTTTCGCA
>CAZJOY010000317.1:0-4159 GCA_964547705.1 uncultured Methylobacter sp.
GGGGCATAGAACAAGCCCAAGCGCTTATCGCCAATGGCGCGGCAAAAGCCAAATTCGACGCGTTGATCACTTATTCAAGAAACCTATAATAACGACTAAAACCATGACCGATACGCCAGACATTTTAAAAAAAATCCTCGATAAAAAAGCCGAAGAAGTCGCCAAACGAAAATTAGGCATGACCATCGCCAACTTGGAAGAAGTAACCGCTGGCGTTGAACGCCCGCGCGGTTTTTACAACGCGCTGCAAAGCAAGGCCTTGGCGAAAAAGCCGGCTATCATCGCGGAAATCAAGAAAGCTTCACCCAGCCAGGGCGTGATCAGGGAAAATTTCCAGCCGGTCGCAATCGCCCAGGATTACGCAATGAACGGCGCGGCCTGTTTGTCGGTATTGACCGACAAGGAATTTTTCCAGGGCGCCGAAGTTTATCTGCAAATGGTCCGGGAACGCTGCCCGTTGCCGGTGTTGCGCAAAGATTTCATGATCGATCCTTACCAAATCTACGAAGCCCGCGCATTGGGCGCCGACTGCATCCTGCTGATCGCTGCCGCGTTGGAAGACGGCCAAATGCACGAATTGTCGGACACCGCAACCAAACTAGGCATGGACGTATTGGTCGAAGTCCACAATGCCAAGGAACTGCAACGGGCTTTAACGCTGGACACCAAGCTGATCGGCATCAACAACCGCAACCTGCGCACGTTCGAAACCTCGCTGCAAACCACGCTGGATTTAAAAGCCGATATTCCGGCAGATCGTTTGATTATCACCGAAAGCGGCATCCATACCCCTGAAGATGTGCAGCTGATGCTGGATAACGACATCTATACCTTCCTGGTCGGTGAAGCGTTCATGCGGGCGGAAAGTCCGGGGCAGAAGATGCGGGAGTTGTTTGGCTTGTAGGCCAAATGCTCATTGCTATACCTATCTCGACGCAGGCCGGAATAAGACTGCCCCTAGCTCATCGGCAAGCTCAGGAGAGCCTTGCCGATGAGCTAGGCGCGCGGGAACAAGACAACGTGTTTTATTGAGGGGGCGTGGTTGCAGCTCTGGTGACTGGAAAGCGGGGCGTTAGAATCTTAAACAACTGATTTCTAAAGGTAGAATCTAGGGAGCCGACGAAACTTAAGCCGATCGATAAGCTTGCATTGCACCCTTGCGACGCAAGCTATCTAAAGTTTTCGGACATTTTTGGAGTGCAAGCTCTGCTTGCAAAGTGGGTTCCGGCTTTAGACAAAATTGGAAACTTATACTCAGGTAACTTTTAGTCCGATCATTGAATTATGCGTTCTCTTCCCTTTCTTTTGTTTTTGGCTTTGAGCTGGAGTTTCTGTTCCGCGGCTTGGGGCGGCGACTTTATTATCGCGCGCGCCGTTCTCGAAGACCGTACCGGTACATTGTCCATAGAAGAAGCCGTTCAGGCAAAATTTCTACCGGCTGATTCCATTTTATCCAAAGGTTATACCGACTCCGTCCATTGGCTGCGCATCGTGGTGCGACAGCGCGATGATGGCGGCGAGCTGGTGTTGCGTATCCGTCCCGCCGTTCTCGATGAAATAAAACTTTACGAACCTGAACCCGCTGTTACGGGCGGATGGAAAACCCGTGTCACGGGTGACCGCACACCCTATTTGGCGCGTGAAAGGGCATCGGTGGTATTGGGTTTTGCGATCAAACCGGTCAAGCCGGAAAGCGTCTATTACTTGCGGCTTAAAACCACCAGCTCATCGCTTCTCAATGCGGAAGCACTTGAACCGCATCAAGCCCAGGTCAAGGATATGTGGCTCGGCATGTATCAGATGGGATATTTGGGGTTCATGTTAGCGCTGCTGGTTTGGGCCATCAACGACTATGCTACCAGCCGTCAACGGGTGGTAGCCTGGTTCATCCTTCACCAAATTACCCATCTTTTTCACAACTTCACTCAGATGGGGTGGCTTGCGCCGCTGTTCGCGTCCGACCCTTCAGGCCTTGTCGATAAACTGACCTGTATCACCGTATGGGCGAATTCTTTGGTCGGCGCGATATTTCATCGCACACTGCTCAGGCCTTTTGCGCCTCTGCGTCTCGCGATACGGACATTCGACGCCATCATTCTGGTGATTTTGGGCGCATTGGCGGTCATGGCTTTCGGGCAGACGCGCCTTGCGTTGCATATCACTGCACTGATGATTACGCTGTGTATCCCCGTGGCTGTCGTTCTGGTCTTTAGCGCCCGCCGGGAAGCGGCTCCGGGCCGCCGTATCCTGCGCACGGTATACAGCTTGCTGGTCGTTTCGATGCTGATAAGTCTACTTCCGATACTGGGTTGGGTCAAAGCCATCGAGTGGAATCTGTACACTATGTCGGTGAACGGATTCATCGCTGCCTGCCTGATGTTCGCGCTGCTGCATCTTCGCTCCCGCCAGTTGCTGCGCAAGGGCGAACAGGCTGTGCTGAAACTGGCATTAACCCGACAGCAGCTTGACATGGAACGAAGCCAACGCGAGGGGCAAAGCCGCTTCATGTCCATGCTGAACCATGAACTGAAAACGCCGCTGTCGGTCATCCGCATGACTTTGGGCATGAAAAATGTCACGGCCGGCATCAAGAATCTTGCCCATCAGTCCGTGCAGGATGTGGATGCGATCGTCGAGCGTTGCCTGCAAGCCGATCAACTGGAGCAACGGCAACTTGTCCCCAGACGGCAACCTTGCTGCATGAGCAAGATGCTCGCTGAACTTCGCACAGCCAGCGCAACACCGCACCGGCTGGTGATTCAGTCCGAAGCGCTGCCGTCAGTCGATACCGACCCCCAGCTGCTCCGCATTGCGGTGGGCAACTTGATCGACAACGCGCTCAAATACGCCGAACCGCATAGCGCCGTGCATATCGACGTCAGCCTGTTTGAACATCAAGGGCGGCTCGGAGTTCTCAAAAACATTGTCAATGCTTCGAGCACGGCCGAAATGCCTGACCCGCAACGCGTGTTCGACAAGTATTATCGCGGTCCCGGCGCCCAAGGCAAGACCGGCTCCGGGCTTGGCCTGTACCTGGTGCGTAGCGTGACAGAACAGCTTGGCGGCTGGATTCGCTATTGTCCGTCTGAAAACGAAGTAAGATTCGAATTATGGATACCCTGCTGAACATCGTCGTGGTGGAGGACCACGATGCCCTACGCGAAGTCACCGTCGAAGCTTTATGCAACATGGGACACAACGCGGTTGGCGTAGATTGCGCAGAAGCCCTGGATGACGAAATCGGCGCATTCCCTATTGACTTGTTGGTGATCGATCTGAACCTGCCGGGCGAAGATGGCATCAGCCTTTCGTGCCGGCTACGTGCCGCACAACCTGGGGTTGGCATTATCATGGTGACTTCGCGTAGCCAAATTAGTGAAAAGCTGTCCGGCTATGAAAGCGGCGCCGATCTTTACCTGACCAAGCCGGCCTCGGTCGAAGAGCTTGGTGCCGCGGTCCAAGCCCTGGCTAGACGGATGAAGAGTCACGAACAGGCACGGCCTACTTTTTTGCTGAACCTCGCTGCCTTATTTTTACAAGGTCCTCAGGGCGTCGTCAGTCTTTCCTCGAATGAAGCCGCCATGCTGTCAGTCTTGGCCCGTGCACCGGGGCACAGACTGGAATCCTGGCAATTGATCGAATTGTCCGGTAAAGCTGAGATAGAGCTCAGTAAAAACGCTCTGGAAGTCCAGATCGTCCGGTTACGCAAAAAGCTCACGCAAGCGGGCGCCGTCAATCAACCGATCAAGGCAGTGCGTGGGCAGGGCTATCAGTTATGTATCAAGGTGGCTGTGGCGTAATGTAATATTTTTCCGCGCCCATACGGCTACGCTATAGCCATTAAGCTAAGTCCAAACGGAGTGCAAGGCTGGCCTTGTACTCACCCTTCCATACAGCAAAGCCAGCTTTGCACTCCAGTCGTTGAATATACGTAACGATAAATAATGGCCGACGCGTTACGTTTATCGTTATACACAACTCTGCTCAATAGTTATTGGGATGATTTTGCTCCGTATCCATCCGTAGAGCACGCTCAACGTTATATCCACGTAGGCATGTTTGAACCGTCACAGCGCTTGATTTTGCTCGTCTCTCTTTTGTTTCAGCCCGAGTGCAAGCTTCCACAAAATCGCGTACAGTTGGGCCCTGCACCTACAAA
>CAZJOY010000318.1:0-4158 GCA_964547705.1 uncultured Methylobacter sp.
AAGGTCAATCTTTTGCAGTCAGCTTAATGGCTTATCCCGAACTCAGGTTATTATAGGTCAAACAAGTTAATTTGCTTGCGACTTGTTGATTGAATCAGGGCTATTGAATAATAGCATCGCGAATACGGCTTCCGGCGTATTATTGATTTCCACAAGGTAATGAACCGATCCAACCGTCGATAAAGTTCTTAGCCAGCAATACGACAGCATCTTCAACCTCTTTTATATCCGTTGCGTCCGGATCGCGGCTCAGCGACAAGCTGCAAATGCCGTGAATACCGCTCCAAAGAGCGTGCGCCGCCAGCTTGTTCTGCGGTGTCGAGCCGTTCGGCGAAAGCCGTGTGAACTGAGCTTCTACCAAGCTGAATATCTGCTTGATTTTCTGTTGATACCAATCAGGAAGTTCGTTATCCCGGACAAAAATCATACGCCACCGGTTAAAGTTTCGGCCGGCAAACGCTACATAAATTTTGGACAGCTCTGCAATATGCTGTTCAGGAACACAATCGGGTACTCGTTGCATCTGTGCAGTAAGATCGTCTACAGTGCCTGCATTGATATGCATGATTAAGTCGGCCATGCTGTCAAAGACCATATAAATGCTGCCGACCGTATAACCGATATCCATCGCAATTCGGCGCGCTGTTAGCGCGGAAGCGCCTTCATTAACGATGATGGTTTCCGCTGCATCCAGCACCATTTCCCTTATTTCGTCCAAACTGTGTTTGTTCCGTCTTGCCATCGATGTGCCTTTAGATGAGTTTAAGCTATCCGTTCAGAGTTTATAAGCCTGTTATTCTCTGCAAAGTATTTAATTAAAAAATCTACAAACGTAGCTAATTTAGCCGGCAGAAAGCGTCTTTGCAGATAGATTGCGTAAATTTCCAGCGATGGAACGCGAAAAGCCGGTAAAATCTCTACCAACTTTCCTTGTTCCAGATAATTCATCACCGATAATTCCGGCGCCTGAGTTATGCCCATGCCCAACGAAGCGGCCTGACACAGAGCCCGGCCATTGTTGGAGGCAAAATGCCAGTTTGCCTTGATTTTAATTTCCTCGCCAGCGTCATTAAACACCCAATAATCTTTATGCGGCGTATCCATATAATGCAAACAGCGATGCGCGCTCAGCTCAGCAATGGTTTGCGGTTCTCCATGTTGAGCAATATAGCCCGGAGATGCGTAAGTGCATAATCGGGTTTTGGCGATTTTTCTGGCAACCACGCCCAAATCAAGGGTATCCGTTACCAGAATAGATAAATCAAAACTGCCTTCGCTTAAATTAACCTGACTATTGTGCAAGGTCATTAAAATCTTGACATCGGGATAGGCGCGTTGATAAGCATCAATGGCGGGCACCATGTAAAGTCCGCCAAAATCGATAGGCGCGCTGATTTTTAAGGTACCCTTGACCTGCAAGCCCATCTGCGAGGTATATTCTTCCAGTTCCGAGAAATCATCCAGCAGTTGTTTGCTGCGGTGATAGTAGATTTTTCCCGCTTCCGTCATGCTGAGTTGCCGGGTCGTCCTGTTTAATAAAGCCACGCCTAAAGAGTTTTCCAGCTGCGCTATGTACTTACTGATCATCATCGCCGAGACATTCATTTCACGTGCGACCGCGGCAAAAGTGCCCAATTCAACAATACGGCAAAAGACTTGTGTGTTGTTTAATTTAACCATATGTAACCTTTTATAAACTTTAAGTTTATATTGTATAACCTATATCGCTATTTGAAACCTTGCTTTATTACGGTAGACTTTCTCTCGGAGATAGTAATCTAAATTACCGCTTGGTCTTTATCATTCCCCTTAGTGATCAGGAACAAGCGGTTTTTTTATGGCCTAACAAAAATAATAACGAGGTGTTTATGAGTAAAATTCTAAATGAAGTCTTAGCTGCGAACAGGGATTATGTAAATGATTTTGGCGATAAAGGCGCATTGCCGATGCCTCCCGGCAGACATTTTGCGATTTTGACTTGCATGGATGCCCGCTTGGATCCAGCCAAATACGCCGGTTTATCCGAAGGCGATGCCCATGTTATCCGCAATGCCGGCGGCCGTGCCAGCGATGATGCGATCCGTTCGTTGGTTATCTCCTATAAGTTGTTGGGAACCCGCGAATGGTTTGTTGTTCACCATACCGACTGCGGCATGGAAACATTTACCGACGAGATCATGCGCGACCTGTTAAGCAGCAGCTTAAAAACAGCATCCGTCGATGCTGAAGGCTGGCACGATTGCTGCGAAGGTCCGGGTTCAGCGGAAGGCAAATACATCGACTGGCTGACGATTAAAAATCAAGAAGAAAGCGTACTGGAAGACGTAACCCGCATTAAAAATCATCCGCTGGTGCCTGCTAATATTCCTGTTTACGGCTATATCTACGACTGCAAGTCAGGCCGCTTAATTGAAGTGCCTGCCGCGACACAAGCCGGCAGAGCCGCGTAACAATCGCTCAAACATGCCCGCGTCCCAGGATGTGGGCATGGTCCAAGCCTACGCAATATGGGTAAGAGGCTGTGAAAGTGTTCGTTTTAGAACGAAAGTTAAAGAGTTCACCACGAAGACACGAAGGACACGAAGTTTTCAATGCATGGAATTAAAAATAATTATTTTTCTCTGTGCTCTTCGTGTCTTCGTGGTGAATATGCTCTTAAACTGATTCGGGTAATTCTTCCACAGTCTCGTAAGCGCATCAACTGTGTTTGCGTAGCTTTGATAAAAGTCTAAAATTCAATCTCGTAAATTTTTGATTGATGACTTTAAGCATACTGAATGAACAACGAACTACTCTCCGTCGTTGATGAAAACGACTGCATCGTCGATACCTGCGCGCGTCATATTATTCATGCGACAGGCCTTAGGCACCGCGCCGTGCATATCTTGGTCTTTAATGATCAGGGGCAGCTATTCCTGCAAAAACGTTCCATGAAAAAAGACCTGAACGGCGGTCTTTGGGACACTTCGGCGGCCGGCCATGTCGATGCCGGCGAGGATTACGATTCCAGCGCCGTCAGGGAGATCGAAGAGGAACTGGGCATCGGCATTGTGCCTGTATTGGAGCCGTTGTTTAAATTACCGGCCACGGCCGCTATCGGCATGGAATTTATCCAGGTTTACCGCTGTATTCATAATGGCCCGTTCGACCTGGCGCCGGACGAGATTGATGACGGCGACTGGTTTCATACCGTGGAAATATCCCAGCGCATAGCGTCGGACGATCCGAGCCTGACCGAAGCGTTTAAAACCATCTGGCGGCACTTTGAGGCATGGTCGTCATGATTACCCGGCAACAGCTCAATGATTATTACCAGGCTCTGCTCCGCCCAGAAACCTACGCCGATTATTGTCCTAACGGCTTACAGGTAGAAGGAACAGAGCAGCTCAAGCGTATCGCTTTTGCGGTGTCGGCGACCCGCAACTCGATTAGCCAAGCGGTTGAAAACAAGGCCGATACGTTAGTCGTTCATCATGGCTTGTTCTGGACATTTCATGGCGCCAAAGCGCTGACCGGCACTTTTGCCCGGCGAGTCTTCCCACTGGTAAAAAACAACATCAACCTGTTCGGCTACCATTTGCCGTTGGACGGGCACCCGGACATAGGCAATGCCGCGACCTTGGGGCACATGATAGATTGCAACCAGCAGCAGCCTTTCGGCGATTACAAAGGCTCTGCAACCGGCATTAAAGGCAGGCTCGAACAGCCGCTAACCGCCACCGCGCTGCAACAAAAACTGGAAAGCGTACTTAAACACAACGTCATTTTGGCAACACCCGACAGCAATGCATTAATCCGAACCGTCGGCATCATTACCGGCGGCGCGAACAGCGAGTGGCGCTCGGCCGAAAAAGCACAGCTGGACGCCTATATCACCGGCGAAATCAGTGAGCACGATTGGCATGAAAGCCAGGAGGTGGGCATACACATGTTCGCCGGCGGTCATAATGCCACCGAGCAGTTCGGCATTCGGGCGTTAATGGATAAAACCCTACAGCAATTTGCGGTGGAGTGCTTTTTTATCGATAGCGAAAATCCGGCGTAGGGCGCGCTGTGCGCGCCTTAGGGTTTGGTTAAAATAACTTCCCGAAATCGCTGTTTTTGGTCGTCAAGCCGTTCGTGCTGAGCCTGTCGAAGCATGAGCGGCTTGACGCGGTA
>CAZJOY010000319.1:0-4152 GCA_964547705.1 uncultured Methylobacter sp.
GGGACGCCGGAGCGTCCCTCACTGGGTTACCACGCGGAGCGTGGGAACCATAAGAGGAAGTTATTTTTTGCCAAATCCTAAGGCAGCTTTAAAACTCCTCCCAATAGTCATTATCTGCGGCGGGCAGCAGTTTTAGCTTTTGCTGAAATGAACTTTTACCTAGACTCGGGCCGGGCAGTCTTGATTCTGTCCGTGCAGGCAGCGAACGAAAAGCACTGACCAAATTATGCGGGTTATCGTCCACTTTAAAACTGCTCATTATTGCCGCCAGGTTTTGAGCTTGCTCTTCAAGCAATTCCGCCGAAGCCGAGGCCTGTTCCACCAGCGCTGCATTTTGCTGGGTCACGTTGTCCATTTGCGCAATGGCTTGATTGACTTGTTCAATGCCGGAACTTTGCTCGGCGGAAGCGGAAGTGATTGACGCCATCATATCGGTCACGCCGCGGACGGAAGACGCAATTTCTTCCATCGTCAGTCCTGCTTGGGCAACTAATTTGCTGCCGACTGAAACTTTACCGACAGAATCGTCGATCAGGCGTTTGATCTCTCCGGCAGCCGTCGCGGCGCGCTGTGCAAGATTGCGGACTTCGACGGCCACCACGGCAAAGCCTTTGCCTTGTTCGCCGGCGCGGGCCGCCTCAACCGCAGCGTTCAAGGCAAGAATATTGGTCTGGAACGCAATGTCGTCGATGACTGAGATAATCTCACCGATTTTATGCGAGGATTCATTGATGTCATTCATCGTCATGACGACTTGACTGACCGCTTCAACGCCTTTGTCAGCGATGCCGGATGCGTCAACGGCGAGCCGGTTGGCCTGTTGGGCGCTGGCGGCGTTATTTTGTACGGCGGAAGTCAGTTCCTCCATGCTAGCCGCGGTTTGTTCCAGGCTGGCGGCTTGCTCTTCAGTCCGATGAGATAAGTCATTGTTGCCGGCAGCGATTTCTTTAGCTGCTATGTTAATGTTGTCGGAGGTATTTTTGATCTGGTTGATAATGGCTTTCAGTTTTTCAACTGTCGTATTGGAGTCATCCTTGAGCTGCCCGAAAGTGCCGGAATAATCGTTGGCGATTGTTTCGGTCAGGTCGCCGCGGGACAGGGCTTCAAGGACGCGCACCACCTCATGCAGACCGGTCTCGCTGGTTTGCATCAACTGATTGATGGCGATGCTCAGTTCGCGAAAAAAGCCTTCCTTATCTTGTAAATCGAAGCGTTGGGTGAAATCGCCCTGCACGGCGGCATTCACTATTTTGGCGACTTCCTGCTCAATGCCGACTTCAGCCGTCCGATCTTTCCATTCCACTACCACGCCGAGTTTGTCACCGCGTTGATCGGTGATCGGATTGGCGATCAGGTAAAAAGTGCGTCCGGCGATAGTGATCTCGCTTCGTAATGTCGAATTGAAGCTGGCCAGCAATTCTCTCTGATGTGCCGGATTCTTGTGAAAAGCGTCGATGCTTGAGCCCAACAGTTTGTTGAAATTGAAATGCGGCATGGACTTGCGAATGTCGTTTTCGGCCAATTGCAACATGGTATGAACGGCCGGATTCATATAAATAATGGTGTGATTATTGTCGGCAATCATCACGTTTGCGCTGATACTGTCCAAGGCCGTTTTGATGCGCAGGGCTTCGTCGGCAATTTTATGATCCGCCGTGATGCGCTCAAGCAGTTGTTGCTGCATGTTTTTCATGGTCGCCAGCAAACTGCCTTTATCGTTGGCTTTAATCGTTATGACGTTATCGAGCTTACCGGTGGCGATATTTCCGGCCAAGGCGGCTACATCGTTCGGTTCTCCGCCCAACTGGCGGACAATGCTGCGACTGATCACGATTGTCAATGCGACGGCCAGTGCAACGCTGAAAGCGAAAATGCCGACCAGGGTGATGCCGTAACGATGGATTGTGTCTTGAGCTTGCGCTTCGTCGGAGGCATTGCGGGCGGTCGTGAATTTAACCACTTGATCGATAGCCGCGCGATGCTGTTCATAGGCGCGGCGCATATTTTGCAGGCTGGCCAGAGATCCGTTTCTATCCGCTGATTGAACGGCGGGCAGGAAATGACGCTCGGCTTCGTTATAAAAATCCTGGGCGGCTTGGTAAGAAGTCTGAAGCAAGGGCGTTTGCAGCTCTTGTTCCAAAGCCTGGCCTGACCAATAACGATGGCGGGATTCGTATTCGGCTTTTAGCGTTTGAAATCGCGTTACTAACGTATCGATTTCGGAAGCATCGACGGCTTGGCTTAATTGCAACGTCAGCAGGTAAGATTCGATGATGTATTCAGGCGGTGGCAGTACATCGGCAATAATATCTTTACCCTGAACGATACGTTGATAAACCGGACCATTAACATTTAATGTATTCATGGCTTTGTAGGTCGAAAAACCGAATAGTGCAAAACCGGCGACTAAGGTGCCCAAAATTATCGTAAAACGCATTTCGATAGTTAAATGCCCAGGGTTTTTTAAACTATTAAGCATGATGTACACCTATTTATATTTATACCCAGAGGGCATAAGTTTCGTTTGAGCAGACGAGCTGCTCAACTCAGCTTTATGATTGCGGTGGTTACGCATTGATACTGTCTAACTTCGGGTTGATTAAAAACCCATTCAGCAGCTAATAAGGCTTGCCGTTAAATGTCAGCCCTATTCTTCAGAGCCGTAACATTTGGAATAATCGGTACAGACTTCACAAGAGGGTACGCGGCACAGGTATAAACCTTCCGCTTCGCAAAGCTGTTTGTACAAGAACTTTTTCCATTTCATGTCCTTGGTGTTTTTTGCGGCTAATTCGGGAACGTTGTATTGCAGCATCGCGCTTAATTGCGAGCGCGACCAAAGACCTAAATCCTGCCATAGGTGGTCGCTACCTAAACTACCGGCTACGAGAACACCTATGATCCAGTCTATTTCAAGAATATCCGGGTTACTGAAATCCTTGAGCAGGTTAACCAGGTCATCTTTTTCCAGCATCCGGCTAAAGTCCAGCTTGCTGCCCGATGGAGCGTAGTCCGGAATGCTACTACCGGGAAAAAGATGATTTTTTAACTGACTGAATTGCTCGCCCTCCAAACCCATAAAATCAGGCAGAACGCCTTGCCCGGCGCACCAGCTTGCCATCATGCAGGCCAGCCATTCGTGATTGGGCGACAGCCAGGCGGACGGATCGGGTTTTAGCCGGGCAAAGAATTGTTCCCGGTCACCCTGGAGTTGGAGTGCGGCGGACATGATTAATATTCGACCAGAATATCTTCATCCCTGACTATCATCTGGCAAGCCAGACGCCAGGGAGAGGGTAAATCGTCGACAATCATTTGTTCCATTTCTTCTTTGCTGAGTTTGCCGCTGGATTGCAGTACCGATTTCTCTTTTTCGGTCAGAGGGCTACCCATGCGTTGTTGCTTTTTATCGATACTGCTGACTTTTATCAGGCAGGTGCCGCATTCGCCGTCCTCGCATTCATAATTGATCGGAATTTTGTTTTCCCTCGCCAGCTTCAGCAGTGTCTCTGTATGACTGCCTGCTACGGCGTAGACGGTTTTGTCCCGGTATTCGGGATTTGAAAATGTAACTAAAGCCATGATTTGCTCCTTATGAGTCTAATGTGCTGTCGCGTGGGTATCCGGCGACGTTTATTCTTAACATCTGCATTTCCACGCAATTTGTAGGAGCGGGCCAGGCCCGCGATGATCAACGCATGACCCTCCAGCAGTCGTTAATATCGCGGGCGCGGCCCGCTCCTACATAATGGCATTACGCAAAAGCGTGGAAACGAGAAACACGTATTTTTAAACCGGCCGGACCTTAATGGCTCCACCCAGCACTTGTGCCTGACAAGCCAGCCGATTATGTTTTCCGGCCATGTTTTCGCGCAGGACTTTATCTTCAAGTACAGACGGCTCGGCCAGATTGTTCCAACCTTCGGTGACTTTCATAATGCACGTACCGCAATCGCCTTCACGGCAGCCGTATGTAATGCCTGAACCGACCTTTTCGGAAATCTCGATCACACGGGTGCCGGCAGGCGCCGAAACGGTGATGTCGATGTCTTCAAAGGTAATTGGCGCTTTCGCCATTGCAACTCTCCTGATGTGTTAAAAAATATTAGGCAAGATCGGCCATATCGATCGTTTTGGATTGTCTTAAACCCA
>CAZJOY010000320.1:0-4113 GCA_964547705.1 uncultured Methylobacter sp.
GGCCGCTTTGAACAGATTGTCCAATGTAGAGGTTTGGAAACCGTTGGTAACGGCCAGATTCAAGCTCGGGTAATACGCTGCTTTCGCCACGCCGATCTGGGCGTTGGCGGCAGCGATTTTTCGTTCGGCGGCGGCAATGTCCGGACGTCTTTCCAGCAGTTCGGAAGGCAGGCTGACCGGAATCGACGGCGGCTGCACGTCCAGCCTTGAAGCACCCAAAGACAATTCAGCCGGAGGTTTGCCGATTAATACCGCAATCGCATGTTCGAGTTGCGCCCGCAGTACGCCGAGATTGATGGCTTGGGCGCGAACCGACTCCAGCTGAGTTTCTGCCTGCACGACATCGCTCTTGGCCGCCACGCCGACTGCATAACGGTTTTGGGTTATTTGCAGAGTTTTGCCGTAAACGGCCACGATTTCATCCAGCATCGCTTTTTGCTCATCCAATACTTTCAACTGAAAGTAATTCTGCGCCAACGCAGCTTGGCTGGATAAGCGCAAAGCCTGCAAAGTCGCCGCGCTGGCCTGGGCGTTACCGGTATTGGCTTCGACTTGCCGACGGACGCTACCCCATAAATCCGGCTCCCAGGCAATCGCGCCGGCAGCGCCGAACAGGCTCCTGACGCCCGACACCGCCACGCTTTGACCGCTGGCGGCGCGGAAACGGTTAGTCATGCCGGTCAAATTGGCTATCGGGAAAAAAGCCGATTCCGCCGATTGCACCAGATGCTGGGCTTGGCGGTATTGCGCCTCGGCCTGGATGATCGACTGATTGGCAGTCGCGACCTGTTCTTCCAGCTCATTCAGCTTGAGATCCTTGAAAATTTCCCACCATTTACCGGACAAAACATTGTCTCGGGGCTGGGCCTGTTTCCAGCCTTTGCTTTCCTTAAACTCCGTTGAAACCGGCGCTTCCGGCCGGACATAATCGGGACCTACGGTGCAACCGGCCAATTGCGCGGTCAGCAATGAACAAATCAGGGGGCGTGTAATGCGAACTGTCATGTAAGTCTCAAAAATAAGTAGCTAATAAAAAATCTTAAAATTCACCACGAAGACACGAAACCCCAATCGGATGCTGTGTTAAAAATTTTCGTGCTTTTCGTGTTTTTCGTGGACGAAATGATCTTTCCTGAGTCATGGGAATCACCTAAGCAACTCTATCCGCTTCGGAAGCCACGCGGTTAAACAAGCGGCGACCAAACCACAAGCGGAAACGCTCCAGGTAAAGGTAAACAACCGGCGTCGTGTACAGCGTCAGCATTTGGCTCAAGATCAGGCCGCCGACAATCGAAATGCCCAGCGGCTGGCGCAACTCGGCGCCGTAACCGCTGCCCAGCGCCAACGGCAACGCGCCGAACAGCGCGGCCAGCGTGGTCATCATAATCGGCCGGAAACGCAGCAGACAGGCCTGGAAAATCGCCTCGCGGGAATCCAGGCCATGCTCGCGTTCGGCAAACAACGCAAAATCGATCATCATGATCGCGTTCTTCTTGACGATGCCGATCAGCAAAATCACGCCGATCAGCGCAATGATGCTGAATTCGCTACCGCAAACCATCAATGCCAGCAATGCGCCGACCCCGGCCGACGGCAGCGTCGACAGGATGGTCAGCGGATGGATATAGCTTTCGTACAATACGCCCAGCACGATGTAGATACTGACCAAGGCGGCCAGGATCAGCCACGGCTGGTTGCGCAACGATTCTTTGAACGCTTTGGCCGAGCCCTGGAAACTGCCTTGTATCGAGTTCGGCACGCCGATGTCGCGCATGGTTTTTTCGATCAGTTGGGTCGCGGTCGACAGCGCGATGCCGGGTTTCAGGTTAAACGACAATGAAGCCGCGGCAAACTGGCCTTGATGATTGACCGACAGCGGCGTGCTGGTCGGCGCAAAACTGGCCAATGCCGACAACGGTACCTGGAGCGCGCCGGGCTGTTCGCCGGTCGGCAAGCGCTTGGCCGGTACGCTGATATAAACCTGTTTCAAGGCTTCCGGGCTTTGCCAGTATTCGGGCGCCAATTCCATCACAACCCGGTACTGGTTCAGCGGGTTATAAATCACCGACACTTGGCGTTGGCCGAACGCATCGTTCAGGCTGGAGTCGATCATCGCCTGGCTGATGCCGAAGCGCGACGCCATGTCACGGTTGACCACCAATCCGATCTGCTGGCCCTTGTCTTGCTGATTCGTGCTGACGTCGCTCAATTCCGGCAGCTTGGACAGTGCGGCGACTACTTTCGGCATCCATTCCCGAAGCAAGCCCAGATCGTCCGATTGCAAGGCATAGTCATACGAGCCGAACGAAGGCCTGCCGCCAATACGCAATTCCTGCGCCGGAAACATATGCAGGTCGGCACCCGGAATGCGTTTGACCTTGTCGCGCAAGCGGTGCATCACCTGCTCAATCGGGTCGCGCTCATTATGCGGCTTCAGTACGACAAACACTCTTGCGCTGTTGGCCCCTGCCCCGCCGCCGCCAAACCCGGCTATAGTGTTGACGGCCGGGTCCGTCATCAACAACTCGGAATATTCGGAAAGCTTTTTCTGCAAGGACCAAAAAGAAGTGCCTTGATCGGTTTGAATTTCACCGAGCAATCTGCCGCCGTCCTGCGTCGGAAAAAAGCCTTTGTCGATCACCGTGTACAGATAAATATTGAACCCTATCGTGCCGAGCAAAATCAGCATCATGATGCGGCTGTGGCGTAGCGCCCAACGCAACGAACTTTCGTAAGCCGCTTGCAAGCGCTCAAATGCCCAACCTATGCCTTGATAGACAGGGCCGTGCCGAGGACTTTCGTTGCCCAGCCAGCGCGCGCACAGCATCGGCGTGACCGTCAGCGAGATCAGCAACGACACCAGCACCGCCGCCGACAGCGTCACCGCAAACTCCCTGAACAAGCGCCCGACCACGCCGCCCATCAATAAGATCGGCAGGAACACCGCAACCAGCGACACGCTCATCGCCAATACGGTAAAACCGACTTCCTTGGCCGCCAATAATGCGGCCTTAAACGGCGGTACGCCTTTCTCGATATGCCGATTGGTGTTTTCCAGGACCACAATCGCATCATCGACGACAAAGCCGGTCGAGATCGTCAGCGCCATCAAGGTCAGGTTGTTCAGGCTGTAATTTAAAAAATACATCGCCGCACAAGCGCCCAGCAATGAAGCCGGCACCGCGATAATCGGCACCAGCGTCGAACGGAAATTCCGCAAAAACACCAGCACGACCAAGATCACCAAGCCGATAGCTATTAATAAGCTGTGTTCGACTTCGGCAATTGACGCGCGAATCGTCAACGATCTATCGACCACGACCGATAAGTCGATCGTGCTGGGAATGACAGCGCGCAATTGCGGCAACATGGCCTGGACCTGATCGACGGTTTGAATCACGTTCGCAAGCGGCTGTTTCCTGATAATCAGCAACACCGAAGGTTTGCCGTTTTTCAAGCCGGTATTACGCAAATCTTCGACCGAATCCACGACCTCGCCGAGATCGGAAATCCTGATCGGCGCGCCGTTGCGATAGCTGACGATCAGCGGCCGGTAATCTTCGGCTTTACGGGCCTGATCGTTGGCCTGGATCTGCCAACGTTGCGAACCGTTTTCCATCGCGCCTTTCGGCTGCGTGGTATTGGTCTGGGTAATCGTATTCCTGACGTCCTCCAGGCCGACGCCGTATTTACTCAACGCATTTGGATTCAACTCGACCCGCACCGCCGGTAACGCGGCGCCGCCGATCTGCACCATGCCGATGCCGGGAATCTGCGAGATTTTCTGCGCCAGTATCGTCGAAGCGACATCGTACATCTGGCCGCGGTCGAGCTTTTCAGAGGTCAGCGCCAAGATCAGGATCGGCGAGTCGGACGGATTATCGCGGCGGTAGCTGGGACGGTTCGGCATACCGCTGGGCAGCATGCTGGCAGCCGCATTGATCGCTGCCTGCACATCACGGCTGGCGCCGTTGATGTCGCGATTCAAATCGAATTGCAGCGTAATCTGTGTCGATCCCAACGAACTGCTGGAAGTCATTTCGGTAATGCCGGCGATACGCCCCAAGGCCCGCTCCAGCGGCGTGGCGACCGTCGACGCCATAGTTTCGGCGC
>CAZJOY010000321.1:0-4108 GCA_964547705.1 uncultured Methylobacter sp.
GGGCCGGGACGGGTGTTGACGACATTGTTCAAGGGCCCTTCTCCTTCGACAGGCGTGCCGGAAACCGTTGCCTCCCTCCCTTCGCCCAAAGATCCTGTTGACGATCATCAGGCGGTTCTTACCGCGTTGGGTAAACTATGGCTGGTGGGGGCATCGGTAGACTGGTTTGCTGTCCATGAAAGAATGAAGCCCTCCCGGATAACGATGCCGACCTATCCTTTTGAAGGGCAACGCTATTGGATTGACGGGAAAGACGCGCCGGAGGGAAATTTGCCGGTTCCGCAAAACAAAAGAGAAAAACTGCCGGATTGGTTTTATCTGCCTTCGTGGAAAATTTCGGCGCCATTGAATTTATGGCTGGAGCAGGAACAAACACCGGAACCTGCCAATTGGTTGCTGTTTGTCGACGATTGCGGTCTTGGCGGCTCATTGGTCGAACAACTTGAAGGGCTTGGACAGGCGGTTGTCACGGTCAAGGCCGGCAAAGAATGGAACCAATTATCCGATAACGCCTATGTGCTGAATGCGGAAACAGCGGAAGACTATGAAAAACTGCTAAATGAGCTGAGCGCCAAGCAAAATCTCCCGCAGACCATTGTTCATCTATGGGCTGTCAATCGATTAGATAATGGCGGAACGGAAGCCGAAATCACCGAACAGGCGCAGACAATGGGCTTTTACAGCTTGCTGTTCCTGGCGCAGGCGCTCGGAAAACAGCAGCAACAGCCGCCGCTGGAACTGATTGCCGTCTCCAACAATATGCAGGCCGTTACCGGCGAGGAGCAACTGCAACCGGAAAAAGCGACGTTGCTGGGCCCCGTGCAAACCATTCCTCAGGAATATCCCAACATTCAATGCCGAAGCGTGGACGTGGCCCTGCCGACTGCAAATACCGAATCGGAACAAAGACTGCTTGGGCAACTGTTGGCGGAAATCCTAAGCAAAACCGATGACAGGGCCATAGCCTATCGCGGCAAACATCGCTGGTTGTCGTCTTATGAACCTGTTCATTTGCAGCAAGCGAAAACAAAGAAAAGGTCATTGTTAAAAGAACAAGGCACCTATCTGATTACCGGCGGTTTGGGGGGCATCGGACTGACGCTGGCGGAATACCTGGGGGAAAGCTTCTCCGCCAACCTGATTTTAATCAGCCGCTCGGCCTTTCCCGAGCCAAAAGACTGGACCGGATGGCTTGAAAACCACGACGCGGGCGATGAAACAAGCCTGAAAATTCAACCGTGTGACTCACTGGAGAATGAGTAGGCTCATATATGTGTGGATACAGTTAACTGAACAAATACAGAGCCCTCGCCAGAGGGACAGAGTTTGGTGAGGGGAAATCAAACTAAGGAAAAAAGCTTATCTGTATCCCCTAATCCCAACCTTCTCCCGGAAGGAGAAGGAGCTCGCACTCTTGAATCAACAGTATTGAATATATGGGTCGCCCAGGCCGACGTAGCAAATCTGCAACAAATGCAGGATGTCGTTACCAAGGCTAATGAACGCTTCGGTCCGATTCACGGCGTCATTCATGCAGCCGGACTTGCCGGCGGCGGCGTGATCCAGCGCAAAACGCCGGAAACTGCCGCATCGATTCTGGCGCCCAAGGTCGACGGAAGCGTGGTTCTGCATACGCTGTTTAAGGATGCGAAGCTGGATTTCCTCATGCTTTGCTCCTCGCTGAGCGCAATCTTCGAAGCGTTCGGCCAGGTGGATTATTGCGCGGCCAATGCCTTTCTCGATGCCTACGCCAATTATCTTCGCTCGACAGGAATTCCTGCGATCAGCCTTAACTGGGATCTGTGGCGCGAGGTGGGCATGGCGGTCAAAACCGCAACGCCCGATTCATTGCGGGAACGGCGCGAGCAAGAGATGCTGCTCGGCATTGCGCCGGAGGAAGGCCGGGAAGTATTCCGGTTGGTCATGGAATCCGCGCTGACAAGGCTTGTGGTTTCAACGCAAAAACTGGAACCGCGGCTGGAGCAGGCCAAGGCGTCCGGCTTCCCTGAGCCGGAGCCGAAAAAAGCGGACAGTGTTATGCGGATGCACTCGCGTCCCGAACTATCGAGCCCTTTAATCCTCCCGCGCTCGAATATCGAGCTTGCGCTGGTTAATATCTGGCAGAAACTTCTGGGGATTGAACCGATTGGAACTCAGGATGATTTTTTTGAGCTGGGAGGCGATTCGCTGCTGGCAATAGGTTTGATATCGAAGCTAAAAGAGAAATTAAATAAAGAGCTCTCCACCGCGAGTCTTTATCAGGCTTCTACCGTCGAAAAACAGGCCATTCTGCTGATGGGCCAGGATGACTCGTCGCCGTGGTCTCCGCTGGTTGATATTCAACCGGAAGGATCGAAGCCGCCGCTGTTTTGCGTCCATCCTGCCGGAGGCCATGCGATCTGTTATTACGATCTTTCGCTGTGTCTGGATAAGGACCAGCCCTTTTACGGACTCCAGGCATGCGGACTTGAAGAAGGCCAGAAACCTTATGCCACGGCTGAAGAAATGGCGGCCTTTTACCTTAACACGATAAAAGAGCATTTCCCGCATGGCCCCTACCGGTTAGCGGGTTGGTCCTTTGGCGGACTGATTGCTTTTGAATTGGCCCAACAGTTTAGGGCGCAAGGGGACGAGGTTGCCTTTCTGGCTTTATTCGACACGCAATTGTCGGATACGTTAACGGGGGATCAGGTTGCCGAAGAGGACAGCGCTGAAATTCTGGTCAATGTGATGTCGGAGATGATTCCGGATTTGTCGTTGCAGGAACTGCGGGAATTGGAAGAGGAGGAAGAGCAACTGCATTATGTGATGGATAAGGCCTTGCAGGTAGGGTTCTTTCCCCCCGGCACCGATTTTATGGTGTTCAAGCGTTTATGGGATGTGTTAATAACCAACCGCCGGATCATCCAGACTTATATTCCAAAGATGTACGAGGGGAAGGTCTCCTTTTTTCAAGCCACCGAACTGGGCAAGGGTTTACATGTCAAAACCAGCGAGGCTTGGGAACAGTTTGTCGCCCAAGAGCTCGATCTTCATGTCATTCCTGGAAATCATTACAACATGGTCAATTCTCCGCAAGTTGAAGTTCTTGCCGAGAAATTGACCCACTGTATGAAGCGTATAAATGAATCGAGCCAAAATCAACAATGTTAGAAGTTACGCAATGACAGACCATGTAAACTATGAGGATTAAAATAACCGTAGCCCATGGAAGGGCTCCGTCGTGATCAGAGCAATAAGCCGCCCCTCAACAGCCCTATGGACGTTACTGATGTCCATAGGATTTTTATTGAGCGAACCGAAACAGGCCAGTTGCTGGCGTGGGGGGGTGAACCAACGGCTTTTGTGACCGGAGACAGTGGGTACAGTTATGTAAGCAATCTTAGTTACTTTTGAAGCCCTTCAGAATATCTTTTAAATGGCGGCTTTTTTTGAGGCCTTGTCTAAACTGTGCCTTAAGCACTTGCCATCTATCGCAATCACTTCCCCTTCGGTTAGGTTGGCTAAATCAGTAACCCAGCGGAAAAAAACAGACGCTAAACTGCTCTGTATTACTGGCGGCATAAACTTCACCGAAGGTATCGTGCGAGGGTATGCCATTCTCTAATCCCAGCAATTCGGTGAACCATTCTTCTTTTGCCAGGCCAAATTCTTCAATAGCAACCCAGTTATCAGCATCCGCAAATCATAGCGCAGATGCTGATAAAGCTTATGTCTTGCTGCCGATGTTTCTTTTGCCTGTTTATACTCCGGGGGCTTCAATGCTTGAAAAGTGATGGATAATAGAAAGTGTTGGTGCCATTGAAAATGGTAAACTTATTACCCATCTAAATTCTATTTTCAAATGTTTTTAAAGCGCGATTGCCCTGAAAAGGCCCTAATAGCGCTTGATGATCGGCCAGAAGGCTGTATAATGCGCAGCTCTTTCGGGGCTTTTGTTCTGAAAGGCAAGCATCCTGTTAAAATAATGAACAAGACGCTTGACAAGCAGGCTGATCAGGTTATAATGGTCGGCTTCTTCAGGGTTGGGTAACTGGCTCCGGCAGGGACGGCAAGAAAATAAAGTCAACAAAGAGGTTGACAAACTGAATTGGATCGGTATAATAGT
>CAZJOY010000322.1:0-4097 GCA_964547705.1 uncultured Methylobacter sp.
AAAAGCCGTTTGCGACAACTCGCCCATTGCAAACACTTTAAACACTTTTTCGGTTTGCGCGTCGGATTCGACAAAATCCTGGTAGGCGCGTTGCAACAGTTTACTGTAAACCGCGCGTTTTGGGGCTTCGTCTTCCGGCATATCATCGGCCGCATTTTGTAAATAATCATGAAAACGCTGCAAAATATGCAGGCGGTTGACATGCACTACGCTGGACACATAGTCCAGTTGAAAATATTGCAGGAAATCCTCAGCCGATTCCAACTCTTCCATTTCTTCTTCAAAACTCATGGGGTTTCTCCGGTAGTTAAAGGGGGCCGACTGAAGAGGTATCCTGAAATAACAGGTACAGCGCTAAAAGTACAAACATCACTAAAGGCATGATGGTCATCAATGAATCGGTCAACTCTTTTTTCAACATGATCTTGCTCCAGTTAGTTCTTGAGTTAGCGCAGCACAACTCAAACAATCGTGGTTCAAAAATATTGGGTTACGCTGCGCTTACCCAACCTACATCTGTTTTATTCATCAATTCCAATAAGCCGTGCTTGTTAACTCCGTAAGGTACGAGACAATGAAAGTATTCGCTTTAAAACAGAATAAAGAATTCACCACGAAGTCACGAAGAACACAGAGAAAACAATTATTATTTAATTCAATACCTTGAAAAACTTCGTGTCCTTCGTGTCCTTCGTGTCTTCGTGGTGAATAGGCTTTTAAACCGATTTGGATAATACTTTCACAGTTTCGCCCCCTACCCCGCCGTATCCGCTTTTCGCTTGATCACCAATTCCAATAAGCCTTGGGCGCCAATTCTGTCCTTGCCGTCAAGCTCGACCAATTTTTCAAAAATCGCCTGGCTCAAATCCAGATTCTCCAAACGCATGTTTAAAAAACCGATAGCTTTCAACGTAAACAAATACATCCTGATCTTGGTCAATAAAGCAGTCGGCGCCTCAGTAATATGACTGATTTGCAACTCCTGCCAATCTTCCGGAAAAGATATGCTCGGCCTGATTACAATCAGGGCTTTGGTGGTTGCTGCTAATGCTTCTTTCAACCGATGTTGGTAATAATAAAAACGGTTTAATGCAATCAATACATTCAATGATTCGGGCGCGAGAAAATAAGCTTGCAATAAAGACAGTTCGGCATTGCCATTGGCATAATTTTCCGACGCCGTTGCTATTAACTCTTCAACGCCTGCGATATCCGGTTGTTCGAAATACAAGCCTTGCGCTTCAAAATCCAACAAGTCCATTTATAGTCTCTCCGTCAGTTTTATCGGGCTGTCTTTTTTGGGAATACAAACGCTTTCCGCTTCGCAATGGTCGCAATTTTCTTCAACCGTTACTTTGGGTGATTCCGTTTGCTTGGCTTCCAGCTCGTCGATCCGCTCAATCAAACAAGCAATCGCCTTGCCTACCGGGTCGGGAATCAAATGATGATCCAGGTCGATACCGTGCCGGTTTTGTATCTGTGTGCCTTTGCTTTGGATAACACGGCCGGGAATACCCACGACCGTACAGCAAGGCGGTACATCTTTAATCACTACTGAATTAGCGCCGACGCGAACATTGTTGCCCAAAGTGATTGCCCCAAGAATCTTGGCTCCTGATCCGACCAGTACATTATTGCCCAGAGTCGGATGACGTTTTTCCTTGTTCCAGGTCGTGCCGCCCAACGTTACGCCGTGATACAAAGTGACATCGTTGCCGATTTCCGTGGTTTCGCCGATCACTACGCCTAACGCATGATCGATAAACAGCCGTCTGCCGATAGTGGCGCCGGGATGAATTTCCACATTGGTAAACATTTTAGCGAACGCGGCTAAAATCCTGGCGGTCAATTTCCAGTTCGCTTTCCATAAGCGGTGGCTGATCCGATGCATCAGCACCGCATGAACGCCGGAATAAGTCAGCAATATTTCCCAAACACTATGTGCTGCGGGGTCGCGGCCAAACACACAGTAGACATCTTCATGCCATTGGGCCAGAAAGCCTTGCGGCTTTTGTGCTTTAGTTATCATGTTATCCGATATAGCCATAACCATTTTTATGCTCCTGTTGAGTGCGGAGGTGATCAATCTAGTTTCCAAACGACAGCCGAATCATCACAATGCTGGAGCGCCGAATATTGCATTTCCAGGCCGGAGCATGGGAATGTTGTGAAAGTGAAAGTTAATGTTAAATCAAACAAAAATTCGCACTGCTGTAGGGCGTGCCGTGCGCGCCTTTTCGAATGCCTGAAAAACGTTTGTATCCCTTTGGCACACCCTACTTGTTTAACATTTTTTGCTACATACTTTCTTAACTTAACGGCTGTAATTCAGTACGTAGGAACATACAGCAATTAATTCAAACTCCAGCCTGTTTTGCCCAACCTGGGCGGACCGGGTATCCTGAAAAAAGAGCCGGGATAAAGATCATCCTGATCCGGTATTTCCAAAGTATCTTTAACTTCCGGCTCGTTTAATGGCAGTTCTTTATGTTCGTTCATGACGATCGCCCTCTAAAGATTTTGATGAAAAAGATTAAGCTCTTCGGTTTTCGGTGATCTTTTGGTATCACTGACAAAGCGCCTAACTTGGGTTAATAAGGCTTGCGCCTGTATCCGGCTTACTGCGATGCCTATTTGCTGATAAGCGTGAATTACGCCTTGAGTGCCCGAATGTTTGCCGAGTACCAGTTGATGGCTGCGTCCGACAATCGCAGGATCGACACCTTGATAATTATTCGGGTCTTTTAGCAAGCCATCGACATGAATGCCTGCTTCATGACTAAAAACGCTTTTGCCGATCAGGCTTTTCCGGCTGCCGATTGCATCGCCCGATGCGCTGGCAACCTGCTCGGAAAGGACTGGGAAATTGTGCAGATTAATCCCGGTTTCAATGCCATATAACTGCTTTAAGCCGACCACCACTTCTTCCAATGCCGCATTACCGGCACGTTCGCCCAAACCGTTAACAGTCGTATTAACATGAGTCGCACCAGCCAACGCGGCTGCCAGCGTATTCGCAGTAGCCAAACCCAAATCGTCATGAGCATGCATTTCAATTTCCAAATCGGTTGCCGCTCTTAACTTTTTGATTGTCTCGAGCACGCCGAACGGCTCCATAATGCCAACCGTATCGGCAAAGCGAATCCGGCTTGCTCCGGCCAGTTGTGCGGTTTCGGCCATGCGTATTAAAAAGTCTACATCCGCCCGCGAAGCGTCCTCCATGCCGACGCAGACTTCCATATTCAAACTCCGCGCTTCCTGAACACAACTGGCAATAGTGTTTAAAACCCACTGCCGACTTTGTTTCAGCTTGTGCTGAATATGCTGATCCGAAGCCGATATCGATAAATCGACTTTATGTACATTCAAGCCCAAACAAGCATGCAAATCATCGCGGCGCATTCTGGACCATACCAGCAGCTTCGAAGATAAGCCTAAAGCCGCAATCGCCTTGATCTCGTCCCGTTCCACCGGCCCCATTGCCGGAATGCCGATTTCCAGTTCCGGTACGCCCAAGTCCGCCAACTGCGTTGCAATCGCCAGCTTTTCGTCCAGCGAAAAAGCAACACCGGCTGATTGCTCACCGTCGCGGAGCGTGGTGTCGTCTATGATGATGGTGCGGTTCTGTGTTTTCATGGCTAAACTCAAGCTACTTGGCGTAATGCCTTTAATCTTGATAAAGCAAAATACTTGCCAACTGTTTATCCAGCGGAAATAGCGGGATGTAAACATTGATTGGTGCAATACCGACAGAACAATGCAACGCAAAAACAAAGAAATTGTCGTAAAACCGACAAAGTAGAGTGATTACAAAAATCCAAGTAATAGGTATTGGATTACACTGGCAACCCTGCTGACCATAATTACCGAATGACCGGAATACATCCGCTAGACGATGGCATCATGTAAGGTACTGGCGGTGTCCGTAAACTTCGTTGGACGAGTGGCGGGAAAGGAAAAGGCGGAGGTGTCCGAATTAAAATAGCCCGGTCATTCTGGCATTCGTTTATGTTGCGCGATGCGCCCGAGACTGTGAAAGTATTCGTTTTAGAACAAAAGCAAAAGGACTCACCACGAAGGCACGAAGGACACGAAAA
>CAZJOY010000323.1:0-4090 GCA_964547705.1 uncultured Methylobacter sp.
TTCGCGCTTATCATATGTATAAATGGCCGGTCATCGATGAAGTCTCGATTGCCGCGAGCAAACCGCAAACGGAAGAACCCGCGTGGCAAGCCGCAACACAGCCGGTTATAAAATCATCCTGTCCCCAAACGGCTACGCAAATCATCCGCCAACGCCGCAGCGCGCAACACTTTGACGGCAAAATGCCGCCAATGCCGCTGACCGATTTTTACCGGATGCTGTCCGCCGTTTTACCGACCTCTGCCACATTCGAACTCTGGCGCTGGCCGCCGAAGATCCACCTGCTTATTTTTGTTCATCGCGTTGAAGGTTTAAATCCCGGCATTTATGCGCTGCCAAGGCATAACGATGCCCTTGAACCCTTGCAGGCCGCAACCCTGGCTGATTTCGACTGGCGGCCGGTTTCCGAAGCGTTGCCGCTTTATCATTTGTATTCGGGCGATTGCAGGCAAATCGCCAAAACGCTGTCCTGCCATCAACCCATCGCCAGCGACAGCGCCTTCAGTTTGGGCATGGTTGCGGAATTTGGCGAGACCGTCCAAGCAACGCCGTGGCTTTATCGCCGCTTGTTCTGGGAATGCGGCTTGATAGGTCAAACGCTATACCTGGAAGCCGAAGCGGCGGGAGTTCGCGGCACCGGTATCGGCTGCTATTTTGATGACAGCGTGCATGAGATTTTGGGGATCAAGGACGATAAGTTTCAAAGTCTTTATCATTTTACGGTGGGTAAACCGCTGGAGGATAAACGACTGGAAACGTTACCGGCTTATGGGCATTTGAACGACATAAAATAAGCGCGCCAAAAGCAACCCATAGGGTGCAATAGGCGTTAGCCGTTGCACCTCATGTGTCTATTTCAATAATCTTTACAGGCGAGAGTCTGTCGGTCAAAGCGGTTGGTATTAACAGATCAATTAAAAAATAGCTGATCTCTGTACGTTATCGTACAGAGATCAGCTATTTTTTAAGCGTAAAGTCTGAAACTGATTAAACAGAATAGCTTATCTATTAAATACGAACCTGTTAGGAGGATATATGGATATTGAAGTCGGCGGTTTTCTAGGTTTTATCGTGGTTATCCTGGACATCTGGGCCATTATTAGAATCGTAAAAAGTCCGGCTACAACTGGATCGAAAGCTTTATGGGTGATTTTGATTTTACTGCTGCCCGTTGTCGGCCTGATAATTTGGTGGTTTGCTGGACCGAAAGGTAATTAAGTATCTACAAAAGTACCAGCCTCTTCTCCCTCAAGGGAGAAGGTTGGGGCGAGAGCGAGGTTAGCAAAAACAGTTTCGCCACCCTGACGGCAGATGCACAACAGTACCGTTTCATACCGGCCGCGATGTATCGCCCATTTTACTTCGACAAATTGCAAAAAATATTGGCTTAACAGTCGAGGAGTTGCTTAAGTCTCTGTAATACGATAAAGCTCAATCCCATAGGGTGCAATAGACATCAGCCGTACTGCAGCGCATGTTTCGTAAAGTAGGATTTGAAATATTTAGCAACGAAAAGCTTTTGTCCGACTAAGATCGAATCTCTTTTTCCAACTTTTTACATTGCCCAGCATCCAGCCATCGCTCGCACCATACATTTAAAGCGGTTGTGCTGCCTTTCATTAAATCAAATTCCCGCTTTGCTTCACCCGGTTGTTCGGATGGCCACCAGCTATGCGCTGCAAACTGTTTGGCAATGTAGTCGCGAGCTTTAAGCAAATCACTCTCTGTTAGGTCTATTTTTTTTGAATTCATAAGGTTCACCATTGCAAAAAATAGTAGACAGAAACAAAAATTAACATGACAAAAAAATTGGATCAACCCGTGCAATCATGTATATGGCCGAATATAACGATTAACCGGAGTCCGGCCACACGAGTTCCCAAGCTTAAAGAGACTGTGAAAGTATTCACTTTAGAACAAAATAAAAGAATTCACCACGAAGTCACGAAGGACACTAAGTCTTTCAAGGTATTTAATTAAAAAAATAATTATTTTCTCTGTGTTCTTCGTGTCTTCGTGGTGAATAGGCTTTTAAACCGATTTTGATAATACTTTCACAGTCTCTTAAAGCTTGGGAACTGAGGAATATCCGTATCGGAAGTTATACGGCAATTATGAAACAACCCAACAATACGGGTTTATGTAACGACTTTGTTACGTTAAATATTGCAAGACCCATCAGTCACAGGTTTGCCGAAAACAACTTCCCAATTCATGGAATTGCCACGTTGATTCATAACGACATTGTAAATTGTGCCGCCTACATTCAAACACGGAATGACTAATGTTCCTTTTTGCAGATCCGCTGCCGCTTGAGTATCTGCAACGTTTGTTCCGGATAGGCATGAACTTACGTTAACCACATTAACAGGTGTAGATAAACCGGGCGCCACAACAGCTTTGCTGCCGCTCACTACAATTTGAGTTGCCGCCGGATTAATCGGCTGGCTAAGTAATTGATCAACACAGGCTTGTGTAGGCGTTGAACCGGATAGTAGTTGTACTGACAAAGTAGAGCCGCCTAAAAGAAAAATAGCGCCATTATTCACAGCAATGGTGTCGGCTAATACCACTGAAGAAGTGAATAAGCCAGTTGCCAGAGCCGCTGCTTTAATTAAATTGAGTTTCATATTGACCTCTGTAAGCTAAATAAGAAGAAATGAAATTCGATATTTTTGCGGCTATCTTTTTTACTTAAACCTAATGAGTACACAGAATGGACACATTGCGAGTGAATAGAAAAAAGCGTGCAAAATAGATTACGAAATTCATGCCGATATGCCGCTGCCCAGCTTTATCAGAGGCAAAACCAATAGAAATAAATTCCATTAATATCGGGAAATAATAGCACAATTGGAATAAGAATATCTTGCGCCTATTCCCAACCTCAAGATTGGGAATAGGCGCAAGATAAAGCCATGTCTGAGCTAATCTACATGAATTGGCCAGCCTGTTGGCTAGCCTACGCAATCTATTGAAGATGACTATTACATTTGCGATTGCAAATAATTTTCTAAACCCACTTTCTCAATCAACTCCAGTTGAGTTTCCAGCCAGTCGATATGCTCTTCTTCCGACTCCAGAATATGGAAAAAAACTTCACGAGAAACAAAATCACTCACTTGTTCGCAATAAGCAATCGCGTCCCTGAGCAAAGGCACTGCAATTTGCTCCAGTTTTAAGTCGCAACCAAGCATTTCTTTCGGATTTTCACCGATCATCACTTTACCGATATTTTGCAGGTTAGGCAGACCTTCAAGAAAAAGAATCCGCTCGATGATTTGGTCGGCGTGTTTCATTTCATCGATGGATTCGTGATATTCCTTTTCGTTAAGTTTTTGAAACCCCCAATTCTTATACATTCTGGCATGGAGAAAATACTGGTTGATCGCGGTCAGCTCATTTTCCAGTGCTTTGTTGAGGAATTCGATAACTTTGGTGTCGCCTTTCATGGTGGTTTCCCTTTATATAATTGTTATGGGTTGATTTGCTGCGGAAGGTAATGGTTGAACGAGCGCCATTTTTTGTTCAAGCAAAGCGCTAACTTCTTTATTGCATTTTCCGCAATCTTTGCCTATTCCAAAACAATGGGTTAGTTTTTTTCGCGTACACACGCCGTTTTCAATAGCCGTTAAAATCTGCGAGTCGGTGACGGCTTTACAAACGCATACATACATGGCTTTTACCTAACGTCTTCGGCGTTGCACTGTCTGCGGATCGACAGTGATTTGACGATAAATCTCCACTCTGTCGCCATCTTTTACCGCGGTATCCAGCGGAGCGATTTTGCCGAATATGCCCACTTTTTGGCTGGCCAGATTTATCTCGGGGTACAGCTTTAATACACCGGACAGGTTGATCGTTTCTTCGATGGTGCTGTTGTCCGGCACTTCCAGGCGCATCCATAATTGTCTATCGACTTGTGCGTAACAAACTCCGACGTTCATGATTCCTCCTCAGCGATGGCTGGGGTTAATACGGTTACCGATACTTTTCTTTGAGCGAGTTTTTGATCTATCAGGCGTTTGCCGACGATCAAAAAAGCCGTCATGATGAATCCGCCGGGCGGCAGCGCCATTAATAAAAAACC
>CAZJOY010000324.1:0-4086 GCA_964547705.1 uncultured Methylobacter sp.
TACACGAAAAGAGCGGCGCTCATCCTCAGTTTTCTTATCCCGAATTCAGGTTAAAATAAGCCCGAGGAGAAAACAATGCCGACACTGAGTATATTTTTTGGCATCATTATCAAAATGCGTCATGATGACCATCCGCCGCCTCATATTCATGTTGAATATCAAGGATTCACCGCATTGGTTGAAATCAGCAGTGGAAATATTATTGCAGGGGATTTACCGAGAAAAGTAGCCGCAATGTCAACGAATGGTGTGAAACACATCGTATAGAATTAATGAACAACTGGGAAAAAGCCAGCCAATTTGAACCTTTAGATCGTATTCAAGGAGCAGACCGTGATTAAAATTTTACATGCAACATTAATAACACCTTATGAGATTCAACTGGATTTTTCAGACGAAACGCGCGGCATTTGGAACGCAGAAACCTTGTTAAAAGAACGTAAAGGAACATTATTAGAACCTCTGCGCGATGCCGATTATTTTCAACGGTTTTTTATTGATGCGGGTGCATTATGTTGGCCCAATGGATTAGAGTTTTCGCCTGAGCGCTTATATGAGCAATGTATCTTTATTCGTGAAGTAGCATAGCCAGAAGAGGGAGCAAGTCTTAAAGCCGGGGTAAAAACAGTGTGCGTTTGTAACTGTTCGGAGCGAAGCACAACATCCCTCTCCAGTTTGGATGGTGTTTGCCGGAAACGCCGGTTTTCGCTACCGCTCGAACCGGCTTATTCCGGCCTACTGGGCTAGGCTAAGGGACGCGCCTTTTGCAGAAGATTGGCAAAGCCACCGAAGCCGAAAAAATAACGAATTTTCAAAACCGCCACGAAAAGACGCGTCCCTTTGAGCGCTGTGTTATGCATTAAGTAACGTCCTTAGCCTTGAAGATATTACCTCCCCAAGCGCTAGTAGACCTTCGCTATTATTCAGGTATTTTACGTATCTAAGATGTCTCAGGTCGAACGGAATATCGTGCTCACTTTGAGTAAGCAAAATCACCTCTCTCCCTAGAGTATGGGCTATACCTATTTCATAGAATACATTTGGATTTCTACCAGAACAGTCACATATCACAACTCTCGAATGGTCGATTAGGGATACAACATCCTGAATAATTGCTGGGTTCTCCCATATATCATCCGCCCTTCGACAATGCAGATCCAAAACAGAAGTAATCTCTTTTAACTTCTCATAGACACCGTTAAATGCCATATCGAAGGGCATCATTACTGAAATGAGTGATGGCTCAATGCGCTCTACTTCAGAAATACTAAAAACATTTGGCAGCTGCCTTCTTGGTTTTAAATATCGAAGCAATATCTTGTACAGATCAATATCTTTTACCGCCCAATGAGTTCGCGAAAACTCAAAGTCTGCAATACCAAACTCTCCAGCCACTTCCTTTATTTGTTCGTTTGTTAAAGGAGGAATGGAATTATCAAATGCATACTCAATCCTGATGACGCTTCCTGACTTTACAGCACTTACAATAGTGCCAACCCGGGCATTTTGTTGTGAGCCATCATGCCATGTCTCCTGCATAAACAAGCAAGGCATTTTTATTAGGCTATCGAACTCTATCGTATCGTTCGTTTTGAATCGATCTCTCAGGTAATTTTCGGTGTATTCAAAGACTCTGGAGCAATCTATTTCATCCCTTGATTCGCTCCAGCCATTACCTTTTACTAATAAGTTGTACAAGATATTTCCTCGAATATAGTGGATGCATAACGCAAAGCTAAGGAGCGCGCAGCGAAGCGGAGCGGAGCGTCACCTTGAGCGCTGTGTTGGGCATCACCGGGTCTCGCTTATCAACTGCCCGCGGTCATCAAAGCGGCGCTCGATGCGCTTAATACCCTGTGCATCGTAATGCTCCTCGATGCTAGGTTGCCCGTTCGGGTAGTAGTAAATCTTTCCCGCAAGCAAAGGGCCGTCGTACATGTCGGCGTAAGTAGCAACCCCTTGCTCGTTGTGATGAAGAATGCCAATCAGAGCACCGTCCGGCCCATAACGCTTTATGCTCTTGATCGCTCCGGAGTCATAGAATTCCTTAACGATCTTCTGGCCCCCAGCAGCACTGAGCGTCTCAGGTTCTTTAGCGAATAAGCCCGTAGCAATACCGAGCAAAAGTGCGGCAGCAAGAGTGGTGTGTGTAATGTTCATTTGTTTGACGCCCAACGTAAAGTAGACACCTAACCAGGCGTATATTAAATTTCAATCGCCGGCGCATAACGCCGCTCCAATGATCCGTTAGGCTGGATGCTATATGAATCAACAATCGATAGCAAGCTTTCAGGCCAACCAAAATACACCTCTGTCTTGACCGAGCGAGCAATCCGATCCCCCCCAATCAAACCACCCAAATTGATTAACGAAACAACTACAACCCCGACCTTAGCCACTGCTAAACTGCTGTTCCCGCTATTTTGTTGGAGAATGTGATGATAAGCGCCCCCGAAGCTACACCCGATCCCGTGCGAGAAAGGCTGCTCAAAGCGGCTCTCGACAATTTTCTGTCCGATGACTACCACAGGGTCACAACCCGTCTGATCGCGGAACAGGCCGATGCCAATATTTCGATGATCCGTTACTATTTCGGCAACAAGGAAGGTTTGTACGAGGAGATGATACGGGAAACCCTTAATCCGTTATTAGAAGTTCTGGACGGGCAAATGCTGGATTCCGTCGATGGCTTCAAGGACTTTCTATTGCTGTATTACAACACCCTGTCTAAACGGCCCGAGTTCCCTAAGCTGATCCTGAAAGTACTGGCGCTTAACCAAGGCCCCGGACGGCGCTTTATCCAACAGTTGCTGGAGCGGGGCCGCACTCGCGGCGCGCAGAAAGTGGAAGCGCTGAAAGGCTGCGGTCAAATCGGCTCTTCATTAGATCCCGATGTCATTCGGCTGTCGTTTGTCAGTCTGGCAATGATGCCGATGCTGCTCAAGGATATTTTTGAGGATCAGCTCGGTCGAACCATGGACGAAGCCTTCTTTGAAAAACTGGCCGCGTTCAACGGTCATTTGTTTGCAACCGGCTTAACGCCGAACAATAAGATATGAGGTTGGCGATGTCGTTACAGAAAAACCCGGGTTCGGTTCGCCTGTTTGCCAAGCTGATGAAGTTTGCTTTTTGGCTACAGGCCATCGCCAATAAGATAACCCCGCCACCATTTCGGCTGATCCAAATCGGCTCGGCGTTTTGGCAGTCCCGCGTCCTTTACGTCGCCGCATCGCTGAATATTGCCTCCGTACTGGGCGATGGACAGCTCGCGGCTGAGGCCATAGCCGAACGAGTCTCGGCACAAGCGGATGCCCTATACCGTCTTTTACGCATGCTGGCGGCAATGGGGGTGTTTGAAGAAGTGTCGCCGCGGATTTTCAAGAACAATGCCCTTTCCGCCTATTTGCGGGACGACCATCCGAACACTGTCAAAGCCATGATCTTGATGCATAACTCGGTTGAGATGAGTAAGCCTTGGTATCAGCAACTGGAACAAGGGATACGGACAGGCGAGGTGCCGTTCCAAGCTGCTCACGGCCGGGAACTGTACACCTATATGGACGATCATGCCGAATTCGATGCCTTGTTTTCCAGTGCAATGGACAGTGTGGAGGCTTTGACCGGGGACAGTTTTGCCACTGAATTCGACTGGGGGCAATTTGACCGTATCATCGACGTTGGCGGCTCGAAAGGCAGCAAATCGATGGCTATATTGAAGCGGCATCCGCATTTGACAGCTTTGGTATTCGACCGGGAGCAGGTTATCCAGGCGGCCGCTACCTACTGGATCGGCAAGGAATCGTCTGCCCTTCTTTCACGATTAAGCTTCCAGTCCGGGGACTTGCTTAAGTCGGTGCCGGCCGCCAAAGACAGTAAGGACATCTACTTGCTGAGCGCCGTCCTGCATGGCTTGGATGATGAGGATTGTATCAAGGTGCTGCGTAATGTGGCCGCTGCCGGTAGCGGCACAGGCGCCCGGGTTGCCGTAATGGAATTGGTTATTCCGGAAGCGAAGGCCGATATTTCCAGTACCGCCTTCGACATGCAGATGTTCATGGCTACCCGAGGCAGGGAGAGGACGCTTTC
>CAZJOY010000325.1:0-4038 GCA_964547705.1 uncultured Methylobacter sp.
TTCGTGGTCTTCGTGCCTTCGTGGTGAATAGGTTTTTAAACTAATTTTGATAATATTTTCACAGTCTCGCATGGCCGCTCCTACGGAATTTTCTAATCCCCCAGTAAATCCACTATCGAATCGCCGTTATGAATACGCCGTATAGCGCTTGCGAATAGTGGCGCAACATCCAACACCGTCAGCCGCTTATGCACGAGTTCAGGGACGAGCCGGAAGGGCGGCAAGGTATTGGTCACCACGAGGCTGTCCAGTGCGGGATCGGCCACGATTTGGTCGGCGTTGCCGACAAAAATGCCGTGCGAGGCCGCGGCATGGACGCTTTGCGCGCCTTGTTTGCGGCAGGCGTTGGCGGCTCGCGAGATCGTGCCGCCGGTGCTGATCATATCGTCGATGATGATGGCGGTTTTGCCTGTCACGTCGCCGACCAGCGCTTCGCCGCTGACAATCCCGGCGCTACGTTGTTTTTCCATGAAAGCGCTGCCCGCCGGTTTGTTCAGGCGTCGGCTCAGGGCTTCCCGAAACTGTTCCGCGCGTTTGACGCCGCCAATGTCGGGCGAAACGACGACGACTTCGGTATCCCGGACTTGCGCCGCAAAATGTTCGACGAACAGCTTCTTGGCTTCCAGATGATCGGTCAGGCAACGAAAAGCATTTTGAAACGCGGCGAGGTTATGCACGTCGAGCGTCAATACCCGATTGGTGCCCACGGCTTCCAGCAGTTGCGCGATATAGCGGGTCGTGACCGGATCGCGCGCTTTCGATTTCCTGTCTTTACGCGCATAGCAGAGGTAGGGCAGTACGGCGGTCACCGAGTGGGCGGACGCATCTTTTAGAGCGCCGATGAAAAATAGCAATCGGCAAAGTTTGTCGTTGACGCTTAAGCCCGGTTCGCTGTACAGCGATTGAATCACAAATATCTCGCAGCCTCGCACGTTTTCCAACGGACGCGTCTTATGTTCGCCGTCTTCGAAATTTCTTTCCTCGTGAGCGCTCAACGGCAAATCGAGCGCGGCGCCGATGCTTTCGCCGAAGGTCCTGGTTTCGCTGAGCGCAAACAGCCGGATCGCATCGAAACTCATGGCCCGGACAGATAGTGCAGAAACCAGTCGCGGGCGAGGTTTGCCACTTGTGCCAATTTGCCGTGTTCTTCGAATAGGTGGGTCGCGCCGGGAATGATTTCCAGCTTATATTCAACCAGCAGTTGCTTGGCCGCCTGTTGATTCATGTCGATCACGGCTTCGTCGTCTCCGCCGACAATCAATAATATCGGCGCCTTAACGTTAGCGAGATGTCCCAAGGCCAGATCGGGGCGGCCGCCGCGCGAAACCACGGCGGCTATTTTGTCGGCGCGCCAAGCCGCGGCAGCCAGGGCCGCTGCCGCTCCGGTGCTGGCTCCGAACAGTCCGACGTGAAGCGCGGCTGTCGATTCGTTCCGGCTGACCCAATCGATCACGCCGATCAGCCTGTCGGTCAACAAGCCAATATCAAAGCGAAGTTCGAGTGTGCGTTGATCGATTTCTTCCTCTTCCGGAGTCAGCAGATCGAATAGTAATGTGGCAAGCCCGGCTTCGTTTAAGGCTTCGGCGACGAAACGGTTGCGCCGGCTGAACCGGCTGCTGCCGCTGCCGTGGGCGAATATCACCAGGCCTTTCGCAGGCTCGGGAATAGTCAGGGAGCCGTCAAGAGAGAAATCGTCAAACGCAATATTGATATCGTTGGCAATCGGGGCGGCGGGATTAGTCATGGCTTTGTACCGTGCTTAAAGAGTCGGGGGCATGCCTGGCCCAGGCACGTGCTAGAAGATCGCGGACTTCGTCGTCGCTGGTCTGCTGAAAATCCTGATACCAGTAACCGACAGCCGGAAAGGGTTCGGGCATAGCAAGGCAGATCACTTCATCGGCTTCCTGCTTCAGCCGCTGTACGGTATCGGCCGGGGCGACCGGTACCGCAACTGTGATAAAAAGGGGCCTTCGTTGTCTCAGCGCGGAGACGGCGGCCAACATGCTGGCGCCGGTGGCTAAGCCGTCGTCTGTCAGGATTACGTGGCGCTTCTCTATGACGGGAGGAGGCCGGTCTAGGCGATAAGCCCGTTCGCGCCGCTCCAACTCTTGCCGCTCTGCTTTAATGACATTCTCTATCGCTTCTTGGTTAATATCGAGAGCTTCTACGATATTGGAATTCATCACGCACACGCCGCCGCTGGCGATTGCGCCCATCGCCAATTCCTGATGCCCCGGTGTTCCCAGTTTGCGCACCAACATGATGTCCAGCGGCGCGTTGATGATCCGGGCTACCTCGAATCCGACCGGAACGCCGCCGCGAGGCAGCGCAAGAACGATAACGTCGGTGCGATTTTGATATTCGTTAGCCAATGTCCGGCCCAGTAAGCTACCAGCCTGGCTGCGGTCTTTAAAAGGTAGTTTCAAGACGTTTTTCTTGTTCATACCGATCGCACCGTTTTTATGAATTTAATGAATCATAGGTTGATTTATTTGGAATATAAATACCGGCAAATACTTACTGCATGGGTTTATGAACGTATGTTGCAGGGGAATTTTATAAAGTAAGCTTCAAGTAAAGCTTGCCCTGAAGATCATAGAAACTCATTCAGCGGGGTAATGCCATTCAGTTAAGAAAATAGCATTAGTCGAGTAGGGCGCGCCGTGCGCGCCTTTCCGGACGCTTGAAAAAATTGTGTTATTACTTTGGCGCGCCCTACAGCAGAGAGAACTTTTTCCAATGGTACTTCCTTAACTTAATGGTAGTGGCTCAGCGGGGGGACATAATGATTCCGGATCAAAGCCTTTCATTTCAGGCGACTGCTCACAATAGCCAAACAATTACGCTGTTCCTATGCGGCGATGTGATGACCGGTCGGGGTATAGACCAAGTGTTGCCATATCCGGGCAATCCGCGTCTTCATGAACCTTATATGACTTCCGCCAAGGGCTACCTGAAGCTGGCGGAGGAGGTCAACGGTCTTATCCCAAAACCGGTCGATTTTGCCGCTATCTGGGGCGATGCGCTTGAAGAATTGCGGCGGGTCAGCCCCGATGTCCGCATCATTAATCTTGAGACGGCGGTGACGACCCATTCCGAATTTTGGGCCGGGAAAGGCATTCATTACCGGATGCAGCCGCAAAATATTCCCTGCATTTCTGCGGCGAAGATCGATTGCTGCGTGCTGGCCAACAATCATGTGCTGGATTGGGGATATGCCGGGTTGACGGAAACTTTGACTGTTTTGAATGATCGGAACATTAAGGTCGCCGGAGCCGGACGCGATCTTTTAACAGCTGAAGCTCCGGCAGTCATTGATGTTGGTGGGAAAGGGCGGGTGATGGTGTTTGGTTTCGGCGATCAAAGCAGCGGTATTTTTTCGTCGTGGGGCGCTTGTAAAGACAAGCCGGGCGTAAATTTGTTGCCGGATTTATCCGGGAATACCGTGCAGCGTATCGCTAAACAGATTGCTGGTCTTAAACAGCAAGGCGATTGTGTCGTGGTTTCGATTCATTGGGGCGGCAACTGGGGATACAAAATCCCAAACGAGCACAGAGAGTTTGCGCACCGGCTGGTAGATCAAGCCCAGGTGGACGTGGTGCATGGACACTCGTCGCATCATCCCAAAGGCGTCGAGGTGTACCGCGGCAAACCGATCCTGTTCGGCTGCGGCGATTTTCTGAACGACTACGAAGGCATTTCAGGACACGAGGAATATCGCGGTGATTTGGCGCTGATGTATTTTGCGACGATGGATTTGGCGACAGGGAATTTGGTCGATTTGATCATGACGCCGATGCAAATCAGGCGTTTCCGGTTGCACTATGCGGATCCCGGTGATGTTCGGTGGTTGCAGCAGGTCATGGACAGGGAAAGCCGGGCTCTGGGAGCGAGGATCGAATTGGCCGACGATAGTCATTTGGCTGTGTCGGTCGGATATTGAGGATGCTTGGGATAAAAAAGTATCGTCCACGAAAGGCACGAAAAGCACGAAAAAAAGAGGAATCTGGATGCGCCCGGTTTGTTCAGAACGTTGGC
>CAZJOY010000326.1:0-4018 GCA_964547705.1 uncultured Methylobacter sp.
GAACCGACCCGAATCTACGTTAAGTCGTTACTGGCACTGCTGGATAAAGTGCCGGTCCATGCACTGGCTCATATTACCGGCGGCGGTTTGACCGAGAATCTGCCGCGGGTATTGCCTTTGGGCACTAAAGCTAATATTGATCTTGCATCTTGGGAATTCCCGGCCATCTTTAAATGGTTACAGGAGAAAGGCAACGTATCGCTGCAGGATATGCTGACCACCTTTAATTGCGGTATCGGCATGATAGTTTGTGTTGCCCCCGAAGATGAGCGAGCTACACTTCAAACGCTTAGCCAATTGGGCGAGACAGCTTTTGCTATCGGTGAATTGGTTGAATCTGAAGGCAAGCCGGAAGTTAAGTACCTGTAACCGGCTTTAACCGTTTCCACTTAAGGCATATCGCCACGAAGATCACGAACGGCTGCAAGGATGCAGTCGTTCGTGGTAAAAAAAATTAGTTAATTCCCTGTCCGTAACAGTTCTTCCGTCGGCATTGATGTAGTCTTGATACGCATCGCACTTCTTTTGCCGCGAGAATGCCAACTGCGTCATCGTTTCAACGCCTTCCGCCTGCACTTTAAAAACCAGAATATGGCCCCCATCGCGATAGGAGTAGCGGCAATTTTCATGTAGTCCTGCCAGTTAAAAATATCATCAATAAATTTAGCATCAATAAATTCCTGTCGATTTTCGATATTTTATACGGCAAATACCATGATGATTCCTGTTGTGGAGAGGTCGTTTACAATCTATTCGTAGAGGCAGTGCTGCTTTATTGCAAGCCTTCGCTGTGCTAGGATGTTTTAAATTGTCATCATTGAAAGGACATTCACTATGCAGGAAATCTTAATTGGTGGTCAGAATGGTACCCAAGTTATTATGGATGCCGCAATGGGTAATCGTCATGGCATGATTTCAGGGGCGACCGGTACGGGTAAAACCATTACCCTGCAAATTCTCGCTGAGGGTTTTTCAAAAATAGGTGTTCCTGTCTTTCTAGCCGATATCAAAGGCGACCTGTCCGGTATTGCAGTTCCCGGTCAGCCACATGAGAAAATTTCCGAGCGTGTTCAACAGATTGGCATCGCTAATTATCAGCATCGCGGTAATCCGGCGGTTTTCTGGGATATTTTTGCCAAAACCGGATGTCCGGTGCGCACCACTATTTCAGATATGGGGCCGTTATTGCTCAGCAATCTGCTGGAGTTGAATGACACGCAAACCGGGGTTCTTTACAGCTGCTTTAAAATCGCCGATGACAATGGCCTGCTATTGCTGGATTTAAAAGATTTGCGCGCCATGTTGCGCTGGATGGGCGACAAATCTAAAGAATTGCAAACAGAGTACGGCAATATTTCCGATGCAAGCCTTGGCGCGATACAAAGACAATTACTGGTACTGGAAGAGCAGGGCGCCGAGATGTTTTTTGGCGAGCCTGCCATACAACTGGAAGATTTCTGTAAGACGGATTTTTCAGGCAATGGCGTCATCAGTATTCTTGACGCGACCGAACTGACTAGAAAATCGCCGCGTTTATATGCCACTTTTTTACTCTGGCTGCTGTCCGATTTATTCGAAAACTTACCGGAAGTCGGTGATTCGGACCGGCCCAAGCTGGTATTGTTTTTCGATGAAGCGCATCTGCTGTTTGATCAAGCGCCCAAGGTGTTGGTGGATAAGATCGAACAAATTGTCAGGTTGATTCGTTCCAAGGGCGTAGGCGTGTATTTTATCAGCCAGAGTCCGCTGGATATTCCCGAAGATATTTTGGGACAGCTGGGCCTTAAAATTCAACATGCCGTAAGGGCCTATACGCCGTAAGATCAACAAGTCGTCAAAAGCGTCGCCGCAACTTTCCGTAGTAATCCAAAGTTAGATACAGAAGCCGTGATTCAGGAATTGAAGACAGGCGAAGCCTTGGTTTCAGTGCTGAATAAAGATGGCAGTCCAGCACCGGTCGAGCGAATTTTCATTCGGCCGCCTGAGTCTCAACTAGGTTCGATATCCCCGCAGCAACGCGATGAAATAATGCGTCGATCACCCTTCAGCGGCCGGTATGAACAGGCAATTGACCGGGAGTCGGCCTATGAACTGCTCAAGCAAAAAGCCGAACGGCAGGCTGACAAAGCGGTTGAGGAACTGCAAATCAAACAGCCGACAAAAACAACATCCAATCAGTCAAGCGGCCGGCAAAGCGTCGGTGAAGCGTTGCTAAAAAGTGCTGCACGCAGCATAGGCAGTACGGTAGGCCGGCAAATTATTCGAGGCATTATGGGCTCGTTATTGGGTGGACGGCGGTAATATCGACGTTAATGCGATGCCGGACCGGAGTGTTGCTAAACGCTTGTTTTCGCTTTCGCTCGAACAAGCTATTTCGGACTACTGCTAATTAAAATCCTGCTCTCGTAACAGCGCAGCAAACGCTTCCGCCTGCACAGGGGGGCTTTTAATGTAACCTTGGTATAAATCGCACTTTTTCTCCCGCAAAAACGCCAGTTGCTCCGGTGTTTCCACGCCTTCCGCTAGAACTTTAAATCCCAAAATATGCCCCATCGCGATAATCGTGGCGGCAATTTCCATGTCGTCCTGTAAGTTAGGAATGTCATCGATAAAACTTTTGTCGATCTTCAGCACATCCAACGACAAATACATAAAATAGGCCTGTAATGAAAAACAGGTGCCGAAGTGGTCAATCGGAAAGTGGAAGCACTGAGAGCGTAACTTGTACAAAAGAAAAATAACTTTGTACTTGGATTCCATCAATCAGATTTCAGTCATTTATTGCTAAATATACTATACTGGAAATCCCGTTTGGATTAACCAATCGGACACACAAGCGCTAATATCACCACGGCGGAACTGTTGAGGAGAGACGTTGACCGCCAGGGTTAGTGGCGGCAAGCCTGCATCCAGCCACGCACGGCCTTGCCGGCAGGTTTCCCGTAGCACCCACTCGCCAATTTCCAAAATCAGCCCGGTCTCTTCTGCGATAGGAATAAACTTTAACGGTGGAATCAAGCTTTCTACGGTATCTTGCCAGCGCACCAAGGCTTCTGCGCCAACTATGCGCCCACTGGCAATATCGACTTGCGGTTGGTAAAAAACGCGCAAATCCCCTTGCTCTATTGCTCGACGTAGCCTGGTTTCCAATGCAATGCGTTCACGCGCTGCCAGCGTCTGGTCTTCGGAAAAATAGGCATAGCAACCGCGTCCTTGATCCTTAGCTTGATACAACGCGGCATCGGCGTGATCCATCAGTATTTCATAGTTGGCGCCGTGCTCAGGATACAGGCTGATACCGATGCTGGCGCCAATCTGTACATCACTGCTTTGGGTCAGCTGAAAAGGCCTGCTTAAAACCAGGATGATTTCTGACGCTACCCGTGCCGCATCTTCCGCATGGGCAATATCTTCCAGCAATACGACGAATTCATCCCCGCCTAAACGCGCGACCATGTCCATATCACGCAATCTTGTCGAGATACGGGCGGCGACTTGTTGCAGCAGCTCGTCGCCGGCCAAATGTCCCAGGCTGTCGTTAACCGCTTTAAAACGGTCCAGGTCCAGCATCAGCAACGCCAAGCGCTTACCCTCCCGGCGTTCTACTTCGATGCTATGTTTCAATCGTTCCTGTAACAGTCGGCGATTAGGAAGCTGGGTCAGCGGATCGTAAAAAGCCAGTTGCCTGATCTCCTCTTCGGCGGCCTTGCGTGATGTAATATCGGAGAAAGAAGCAACATAATGGTTGACCTGTTTACTTTGGTCATCGGATTCTTTGACGGCTGTGATAATAAGCCACTCAGGAAATACTTCGCCATTTTTGCGGCGATTCCATATTTCACCCTGCCACGCGTCGGTATGATTGATGCTCTCCCACATGGCTTTATAAAAAGCTTTGTCATGTTGTCCCGAACTGAGCAAATTCGGATTTCTGCCAATGACTTCCTGAGCGCTGTAACCGGTGATTCGGGTAAACGCCTGATTGACTTTAAGAATGATATTGTTCGCATCGGTGACC
>CAZJOY010000327.1:0-3982 GCA_964547705.1 uncultured Methylobacter sp.
TAGGACTGGCATGCAGCATTAATTCGCAGTCCGCCTCGTTCCAACCGATGGATTTTGCCAACAAAGCCGAAATGTGGCTCATGCGCAGAATGTGATTACCGGTTTCGTTATCGCGATATTCGGCGGCGCGTCCCAAACGCTGCACAACCTGTCGCCGGGAACGGCGCGGGCCGTAGGTTGGAAGCTGGACCATTTCTCCGAGCAAGTCGTGCGGATCGTAAAGAAAACGATGGGCCAATTGCGCATCGTGGATATCACGAACCCGCGCCAACAGCTCATTGCGATCGAAAGGTTTGGTGATGAAATCGCGCGGGCCCGCATTGAGCGCGCGCAACAAAAAATCCTGGCCATGTTGGGCGGTGAGTATTACTACGGGCGGAAATAGCGGGTCATCAAGCGCCTTGAGCTGCTCCATGACTTCATAGCCGTCCAAATGGGGCATATTGATGTCCAATAAAATCAGGTCGGTGCGTTGCTGATGATAAACGTCCAACACCTGCCTTGGATCCTGTATCAACACTAGGTTGGTATAGCCTTGAGCGGACAGCATTTTATCCAGAAGTTTCAGGTTTACCGGTTCGTCGTCTACAATCAAGATACAGGCGGATTCTTTCTTGTATATGGTATTTACTTCCATATTTATCCTACATGCCAAAAAAGATATAACAAACGACGACCGTAATACCTATAGCCGCTATTTTAATTTTATTGAATAAAGACTGCTCCCGCCAAAAAAACAGCCAATTTGCTTTTTTGAACGCAAAAGCCATCGACATGGCTTGTTTACAACGCCGACAAAAAGACGGCACTGCCCGCCCTAGCAGATATAAGCCCAAAACGACAAAAGCCATTATTATATAAAAGACGATAACCTGAGTTTGATGAAGGTCGGTATGGAACAGATGCTCGACCAGATGATCGAGATTCATCTCGATAAACTCAAACGAAAGATGGAGAATGTGGAGAAACAGCTCAAACAGGAAATGGGTCAATCCGAGCAACAGGCTGAATACGACATCGGGAAATGCAATCACTGTAATGACCGTGGCGCCGATAGCGCCATTAATCCACTTTTGCCGCTTGCGTTTTTTATCGACATGCTGGGTCAGGCGTTCCCGGTCTTCATCTTTCATGTTGACAAAATGAGTGCCGATAAAACAAGGGTGTGGGCTATCATTTGGACTACCGTCCGATTGAAGATCTTTGCAATAAACAACCTGGCTGTACGTCACTATGGCCGACATGCTGGATGCCAGCATTATCTTGATGACTAGGAAGTCGCCTTCTTTAAGCGTATCGTCGCAATTAAAAGCCATTCCGCTGGCACTGATGTTAACGTTGTGGCTCTCATGTTCGTTAAATTGCGCGCCCGGCAGATTATCCTCCGGACCGGGCAATGATAATTCCGGATTCTGCGCCAGCCTTTCAATATTTGTAGAAAATGAATGGTCATTCAAAGCATTATCGAGACTAAGGGGATGATCGGCTATCCATTTTTCATCTATTTTTTCGTAAGAGAGATTAACCTCATCATAAATCCGAAAAGCCCCTCTTCGATTTTTATTTTTCCTCATGTTGACCTTGTCCATAATCTACAACCTCTAAACTTTTATTTTCAGGATTTGATTACACTCATCACTCTTCAAACGTTACATGCCGAGTTTAGCCCACCCATACCCTGGCGTTCCTGAACAGACGCATCCAAGCGCCGTATTCATTCCAGTCATCAGGATGCCATGAGTTTTGCACAGCCCTGAAGCAACGTTCGGGGTGCGGCATCATAATCGTAAATCGCCCGTCCGTCGTGGTAAGACCGGTAATACCGAACGGCGAACCGTTGGGGTTGGCAGGAAATTCCGTAGTTAATTCACCGTAATTATCGACATAACTCAAAGCCACAGAGCCCGCTTCCAGCGCAACAGCCGGATCCACGGCAAATTCCGCCCGCCCTTCTCCATGCGCAATCGCGACCGGCATTCTTGAACCTTCCATACCGGCAAACAGGATGGACGGCGATTTTTGCACCTCAACCAAGGCCACGCGCGCTTCGAATTGTTCCGAATTGTTGCGCATAAAACGCGGCCAATGTTCCGCGCCCGGAATGATGTCTTTTAATCCGGACATCATCTGGCAACCGTTACAAACGCCCAGGCCGAAAGTATCGGGGCGCTGGAAGAATGCGGCAAATTCATCGCGGCAACGCGGGTTGAACAGGATAGATTTTGCCCAGCCGCCGCCTGCGCCCAGCACGTCGCCATAAGAAAAACCGCCGCAAGCCACCAAGCCGGTGAAATCCGCCAAGCTGACCCGGCCATGGATAATATCGCTCATATGCACGTCGATGCTGGTGAAACCGGCGCGATCGAATGCCGCCGCCATTTCCACATGGCCGTTAACGCCCTGTTCGCGCAGTATCGCGACTTTGGGCCTTGGTGCGTTTTTAAATCGTGCTGTCACGTCGTCGTTGACATCAAACGTCAACTCAACATTCAAGCCGGGATCTTCATCGTCGGCGATTCGCTCAAACTGTTGCTGGGCGCATTCGGGGTTGTCACGCAAAGCTTGCATCCTGTAGCTGAGTTCAGACCAAACGCTCTGCAATTCCGCCCGGCCGGCTGAATAAATAATTTCTCCCGCATGGCGAATGATCAGCCGCTGCTCGTCGTCTATAACCTTACCGATCACATAAGTGCAGTCAATCAGCCCCGATTGCTTCAACTGCTCCATCACATCCTTGCAATCGCTCTGACGCACTTGCATGACAGCGCCTAACTCCTCGTTAAACAACGAAGCAAGCACATCTTCACCCAGGCTATCGAGGGTCAAAGTCGCGCCCAATCTGCTCGCGAACATCATTTCCGCGACTGTAGCCAGCAAGCCGCCGTCGGAACGGTCATGATAGCTCAGCAGTTTGCCTTGTCCGTTCAGTGTTTGTATTGTATCGAAGAAAGCTTTCAACAAACTTGCATCGTCCAGGTCGGGAGATTCGTTGCCGAGCTGGTTGTAAACTTGCGCCAGCACCGAACCGCCCAAACGGTTTTTACCGGCACCCAAGTCGATCAGGATCAAGGCGCTGTCTTCATCGGGCACACTGCGCAATTGCGGAGTCAGCGTAAGACCAATATCGGTAACCGGCGCAAACGCGGTAATGACCAGCGATAGCGGTGCTGTCATAGTCTTTTCGGCAACTGCTCCCTGAGTTGCTCTACCTCCTGCATCCATGCAGTCGTCGACCCAGACCGTTTTCATCGATAACGAATCTTTGCCGACCGGTATCGCAATGCCCAGCGCCGGACATAATTCCATGCCTACCGACTTGACGGTATCGAACAGTGCCGCATCTTCGCCCTGATAGCCGGCTGCGGCCATCCAGTTCGCGGACAATTTGATTTTCTTCAGTGAATCTATGTGGGCGGCGGCAATATTAGTAATCGCCTCGCCTATCGCCATGCGTCCTGAAGCCGGTGCGTCGATAACCGCAATCGGCGAACGCTCGCCCATCGCCATCGCTTCGCCGGTCACGGAATGAAAGCCGACCGCAGTGACTGCGACATCGGCCACCGGCACTTGCCAGGGACCTACCATTTGATCGCGCGCAACCAAACCGGTGACCGAACGGTCGCCGATGTGGATCAAGAAACTTTTATCGGCAACGGCCGGGAATGCCAGAACACGCTTGATCGCTTCGTCCAGCGCGATGCCGCTAAAATCCAACGCCTGGGTATTGGCCGGAACATGCTCGACATTGCGATGCAACTTTGGCGATTTACCGAATAAAACCGACATCGGAATATCGACCGGCTTATCACCGAGCAACTCGTCGTTCAACAATAAATGTTCTTCCTCGGTTGCCTCACCGATCACCGCAAACAGGCAATGTTCGCGTTCGCAAAAAGCAGTGAATAATTCCAGCGATTCGGGTTTAATCGCAACCACATAACGTTCCTGCGCTTCATTGCACCAGATTTGCATCGGCGACATG
>CAZJOY010000328.1:0-3982 GCA_964547705.1 uncultured Methylobacter sp.
CCGTAAAACTGCGAGCATGAAATCGGCTTTTCTCCGTTCGTCATCACATTGCCGTCTTTGCAGTCATACAAAAACACCAGATCCAGGTCGGAGCCGTAACCCAGCTCGATACCGCCCAGTTTGCCGAATCCGATGATTGCAAAACCGATGGAACTATTACCGGTATATCGCCAGGGATGGTGTGTATGCTGCAAGCCAGTCGGGAATTGGCACGGCACCGGCGGCAAGCCATGCTTGTCGGTCAGCATCAGCCATGCACGTTCGACGACATGACCGACAATGCTTTCGGCGATATAAGTTAAATAGTCGCTGACTACCATCAGCGGAATTACGCCCATAATATCGGCGGCAGCCACTCTTAATACATTCAACTGCTTAAACTGCCGCAACACAATCATCAGTTGTTCAAGATCCTGCACCTCAACTTGGGCCAGTAAGACTTTAAGTTGTTCGTCAAGATCGGCTTTTTTTAGCGGCTCATAAAGGGAGCGAGTATCCAGCAATTCATCGAATAACACCGGATATACCGATAAATAATCGCAAATCCACGGACTGGCCGATGACAGCCTGACCAATTGCAGCAACGCGCCGGGATTTTCGGATAATAACGATAGATACACATTCCGCCCCGCTACCGCTTCAAACAAGCCGAGTATCCGCATCAAGGTTTCATCTGGATTATCGACTTGCTGCATGGCTTCAATCAGCTGCGGCATTAACCGGTCAAGCACTCCGGCGCCTTTGGCCGTCAATCGTTTGATCGCTACCGAATTTTTAAAATCTTTTATCGCGGCGAGTATTGCGGCGGTGTCTTGAATGCCACATGTTTTTAAATGATTCATCAACTCCGAATCATCTGCTGCGCAAAGCCAAACTTTTTGGCTGTGGTCATTGGCGCTATCTTGTTTCGATAGCGAAAAAACCTGATCGAAGACGCCATGCACTTGCGTTCTGACCTTATCCAGATCCTGCTTAAAACTCTCCCAGTCCGGATAATCCAATGAGTATGCCAATATCTGCTGCACTGACTCGGCTTTCGGCAAATCGTGGGTTTGCTGGTCTTGATATTGTTGTATATGGTTTTCCACCCGACGCAGAAATCGATATGACTCTTTTAGTTGATCGGCGTCTTGTTGCGCTAATAGCTTCCGCTCTTTGAGCAATTGCAACACATCCAGAATGGGCCGGATTTGCAAAGCTTTGTCGTTGCCTCCTCGGATCAATTGAAACGCTTGCCCGATAAATTCGATTTCGCGTATGCCGCCGGGGCCAAGCTTGATATTTTCCATGCGGTCTTTACGCCGCAATTCCTGGGTTATCTGTGCTTTTAACGAACGCAATTCTTCAAACGCGCCGTAATCCAAGTAACGCCGGTACACGAATGGCCTGAACATCGCCATCAGTTGCGCGCCGACTTTAAAGTCGCCTGCGACTTGGCGAACCTTGATCATCGCATAACGTTCCCATTCCCGAGCCTGGGTCTGGTAATAGTTTTCCATGCCGTCAAAAGTCATGATGATCGGGCCGCTTTCGCCGTAGGGTCTTAAGCGTATGTCGGTGCGGAAAACGAAGCCGTCCACGGTAATCTCGTCCAGCACTTTGATCAGGTTGCGGCACAGCTTGGTGAAAAACTCACCGTAAGTGGTTTCTTTCCTGTCCGGCAATACGCCGTCTTCAGCGTAAGCAAAAATCAAATCGATGTCGGAAGAATAATTCAATTCATAAGCGCCCAGTTTGCCCATGCCCAGCACTACGATCTGCTGCGGGCTGCCATTGGACAGTAGTGGTGTGCCGCGCAACTCGCAGGCTTCTTGATAAAGAAAATCCAACGCGTATTGAATGCAGGCGTCGGCCAGATGCGATAAATCAGCCAGCGTTTCCGATAACTCGGCCCAACCGGCCAAATCCCGCCAAGCTATCCTGACCATTTCCCTGCGCCGGAAGTCGCGCAGTTTTGACATTAACTCGGCTTGCGTTTCAACCGTTGTCTGCGCTAGTTTTTCGGCATAACTGTTTTCATTATAAATGCCCGACAAATCGCCTGAATTTACCAGATCAACCAGTAGCTCCGGCTTACGGGTACAGCTTTCGGCAACAAACAGGCTGGAACACCAGACCTTGGCAATAGCGGCGTTAAACTCCGGCGTTTGCCTGATATTGAGCTGAAGCTCTGCAAGCCGTTCATCCCATTTTGTCAGCGAAGCAATTAGCGCAGCTCTTAAGTCGTCAGGTAGCGCTGCAAATTCGGGTTCAAGATTTTTAATAAAAGACATGGGGGGAATGCATGAATAAAAAATCCCATGATAACGAAAACAAGCGCACAACAAGTAGCGCTATTTGTAGACATGTTAGTATGAGCAATGAAGATGAGTAGAACGAGCCTTAATAAAATGATAAAGTTCGGTTAACCCTAGTAACTATATTACGATTTAAACTTATGAAAACGCCCACATTTACAAAAAATTTCTTTTTTGCCACATTAACCAGCATGGTTATCGCATTATCAATTGCCGGTTGTTCGGACGACGAAGAGAAAGTTGCTGCTGCAAAAACGACAACAACCGCCGCAGCGCATAATCCGTTCGACCATTCTCACGATACCCCGGTCACTGATATACAAAAACACAAGTTTGAGCATGATTTTGCCGACCAGTGTGTAGAACGGGAACTGAAGAATTCAACCGATAAAGAATTTGATAAAAAACGCTACTCTACGCCTTGCATGTGTATCGCCAAATTCTTGATGAAAGATTTGACTGCCGATGAAGCTCAGCTGTTCCTCGGGGAGCATAAAAATGCCCAGTCTTTAGTGATCAAGTATGAGAGTGCGGCTTACCATTGCTTACAACAGAACGCTCTTCCTAAAGGACCGGATTTTTCCAGAGCGCCGCAGCAAGCTAACTGATTGACTTATGCTCCGGCGTCACTGCGATTAAAGGCAGACACGTGTTAATCGAGTAGGGCGTGCCGTGCGCGCCAAAGGGATAGCGCAATTTTTCAAGCACCCGGAAAGGCGCACACGGCACGCCCTACAGCAGAAAGACCTTTGTTTAACTTACATAACCGAAAAAGCACTATTTCCTTAACTTAAAGCAGTGACGCTCCAGCGTTGTAAACTTGGCCTTACCCAGCCCTACGCTAACGTAATAACCGTCTTTTCAGCCAGTTCTTTCAGTATCTGCAAGCCACCCGATACAATCATTTCAGGATTGGAATGATTCGATTCCTCAGCCACTTGCTTCAGACAATCCGCTGCCGACATTTCTTCATTTTCTTGAATAATTTCCAGCAACCGATAAGTAATCGGAGTGATTTCTATAAAATGAACCTCGTCATCCGGATCGCGATAAACAACCAGGAAAGTCGGTAATTCCGGCGCCGTTTCAGGCAAAAAAGCGGGCGATATTTTCTGGACGGGATATTGATAGGCTAGCGGCCAAGCTAAAGGCGACAGCCGAATGCGCTGGTTGTGCAGTTCATCCAAATTCTGCTGATTGGCAGTTACGGTTTCCTTGGAGATCGATAACGCCATTTCCACCCATTCATAATGCACCAGTTCCAGCATAAACGGAAAATCCGCCGAACTGTCCCGCTCGTTTTGCAGGTAATCCAAAAACTCTTCCGGAATTTCCGAAAAATGTGGCGATTGATTGGCATGCTTGGCGAAAAAATCCTGCCCCAATTCGAACCATTGCCAGTCATTTAAAATTGTCCGCAGTACCGGAAAGTTGGCTGACAAGAAGCTATCGATATTATTAAAAAACAGCTCGCGGTACATCGCCATCCGTTCCGGCTGGACGTCGGCAGGCGGCGGATTGCTTTCAGGATCCCTGATATAGGCCGCAAACTCAAGCTGTCTGGCTTTAAAATCGACTTTCATGCGGCTTCAAGCGAATTGCTTTCCCGACAGGACGCCGGTACGGGGGGGGAGTTGCCACGGATGCATGGATCGAGGTGGTAGGGAGGAGTGCGCGAGGAGTGG
>CAZJOY010000329.1:0-3973 GCA_964547705.1 uncultured Methylobacter sp.
GGGATTTTCTTGCCTTTGATCACAGTAAACTGCGCGATTTTGGCCGGCAGTTTGTTTATGATTGAACGTGATTACAACTTGCCTGAAAGCGTCGTATACGGCGTAGGCAGCGGCTTTGGTTGGGCGCTGGCTATTACTGTTATGGCAGGGGTACGCGAAAAACTCAAATACAGTGATATACCTGCTGGTTTACAGGGTCTGGGTATTACCTTTATAACTGCGGGTCTGATGTCGCTTGGCTTCATGGCTTTCTCTGGAATCCAACTTTAAGGGTGCGACATGCTTGAGATTTTGTTAGGGATTATTATTTTCACGGCTTTTGTTATCGCGCTGGTATTCGTCATTATCGGTGCAAAAAGCAAATTAGTCGCTGAAGGGGATGTGGAAATTCTCATCAATGATGAAAAGAAAGTCCATGTACCAGTAGGATCAAAATTATTAACTGCGTTGGCTGATAACGGCTTGTTTGTTTCATCGGCTTGCGGTGGCGGCGGTACTTGCGGGCAATGCAAGGTGAAAGTCAATTCAGGCGGCGGTGAAATTTTAGCCACTGAATTAAGTCATATCAGCAAACGAGAAGCAGCTCACGGTGAGCGTCTTGCTTGTCAGGTTTCGATTAAGCACAATATGAACATTGAAGTCGAAGACAGTGTTTTCGGCGTCAAAAAATGGGAGTGTACGGTTAAATCGAATGATAACGTTGCCACTTTTATTAAAGAGTTGGTTCTGGAATTGCCAGCAGGCGAAGAAATCAAGTATCGTGCGGGCGGTTACATTCAAATCGAATGTCCTTCACACGTTTCTAAATACAGTGATTTCGATGTTGCGGAAAGATTCCGCGATGACTGGAATAAGTTTAACTTGTGGCGTTATGTCTCTACTGTAAAAGAGCCTGCGTTGCGCGCTTATTCGATGGCAAGTTATCCTGAAGAAAAAGAAATCATGCTGAACGTACGTATTGCGACGCCACCACCAGGTGCGCCGGATAGTGTGCCTCCAGGTATCATGTCTTCTTTTATTTTCAACTTGAAAGCAGGTGATAAATGTATCGTTTCCGGTCCTTACGGCGAGTTTTTCGCTAAAGATACCCAAAATGAAATGGTCTTTATCGGTGGTGGTGCAGGTATGGCGCCGATGCGTTCGCATATCTTCGATCAATTACGCAGGCTGAAGTCCAAGCGTAAAATGACGTTCTGGTACGGAGCCCGCAGCAAGCGCGAAATGTTCTATGTAGAAGATTTCGATATGCTGGCCAAGGAAAACGATAATTTCGAATGGCATGTTGCATTGTCGGATCCATTGCCGGAAGATAATTGGACTGGGTACACCGGCTTTATTCATAATGTGCTTTTCGAAGAATACATTAAGAATCATCCGGCTCCGGAAGATTGCGAGTTCTACATGTGCGGACCGCCAATGATGAACTCGGCGGTGATCAAGATGCTGTTGGACAACGGCGTTGAGCCGGAAAATATCTTGCTGGATGATTTCGGCGGATAAATAATCTAAATACTCTTCCTCTAAGTTTTTTGGAAGGGGAGTGGATGGCATTAGAATAAACGAGGAGTACGGCCTGACCTGCTCCTCGTTTTTTTATTGTCGGCCTTTATAAACTTTATGGGGTGATACCATGACTTACTTTTTAGTGACTTTTGTGTTCATGGCTGTTGTTATTGCCATTATGGCGATAGGCGTTATTTTCGGTAGGCGAGCAATTAAAGGTTCATGCGGCGGTGCGGCAAACGGCGCGGATTGTGTTTGTGTGGAAAAATGTGATAAAAGAAAGAAAATGGAAGCGGAAGCTCATTTGAATCAAGGTTAGTAGGGTTAGTTTGTCAGTTGCACTAATAAACAACACAGGGGTTCATCATGTTGACGAAAATTACTGTTGCAGATTATATGACGAAAAGATTGGTTACTCTTGCCAAGGATACCGATGTAGTCGATGCCGTTAAGAAATTGCTGGACCATAAAATCACCAGCGCTCCGGTTGTTGACCAGCGAGGCCGCTTGCTGGGTATGTTTTCTGAAAAGGACGTTATGAATATTGTGTTGGAAACCGTCTACAACCAGAGTATGAGCGGCAAAGTGGGCGACTATATGACCAGAGAGGTTATTAGTGTCGATGCCGACTCCAGCATTGTCGACTTGGCGGAAAAGTTCCAGCAGACTACAGTCAGGAGTTTTCCTGTTTTTCAGGATAATGACTTGGTGGGTATTGTTAGCCGAACCGATGTGTTAAGGGCTCTTGCTTCAAATAGTTAAGATTTTTCACCATTGAAGGCACGAAAAACGAAATTGCGTGTTCTTCGTGGTGATTTTAAAACTTCTTAACTGAGTTTGTCTGTTGTGGAAAATACGCTAGTTTCAAGGAAAAAGTAAAGTAATGAGCGGTGCGCAAACCTTTTTTTGGCATGATTACGAAACTTTCGGCACCGATCCGCGAAGAGATAGGCCTGTGCAATTTGCCGGGCTTCGTACTGATTTTGATTTTAATATAGTAGATGATCCTTTGGTGATTTATTGCAAGCCTGCGGCAGATTGTCTTCCTCATCCCGAGGCTTGTTTAATTACCGGTATTACTCCGCAGTATGCCGAGCAAAACGGCGTTTGCGAAGCTGAATTTATTCGTCTGATTCATGATCAATTAGCTCAGCCTAATACGTGTACTCTGGGTTACAACAGTCTGCGTTTTGATGACGAGGTGACGCGTAATTGTCTATACCGTAACTTTTACGATCCTTACGCAAGGGAATGGCAAAACGGCAATTCGCGTTGGGATTTAATCGATGTGGTCAGGGCGGCCAAAGCTTTGCGTCCTGAAGGCATAGCTTGGCCGACTAACGAAGAAGGCGGCCCCAGTTTCAGATTGGATCAACTCACCCGTGACAACAATATCGTTCATGAAGCGGCGCATGATGCGCTTTCAGATGTTTATGCCACGTTGGCGGTCGCCAAGCTGGTCAAACAAACCCAGCTTAAACTATATCAATTTTTGTTGCAGCATCGGGTTAAAACTGAGGCGTTTGGCTTGCTTCAGCTGGGTAGTTTTAAACCCGTGGTGCACATTTCAGGCAAATATGCCGCCGCTAAAAATTGTCTGGCTATTGTGCTTCCGGTTTGCAGACATCCTACTAATGCCAACGGCGTAATCGTCTACGATTTGTCTGTTGATCCCGAGCCGATGCTGGTTTTATCGGTGGGAGAGATTCAGCAAAGAATTTTTACCGCAACGGCGGACTTGCCGGAAGGCGTAGCGAGAATTCCGTTAAAAACCGTGCATATCAATAAATGCCCTGTTCTGGCGCCGGTGTCCGTTATTAGGCCGGGTGATGCGCAACGCTTGGAAATTGATTTGGGGTTGTGTCAGGCCAATATCGACAAAATTAAAGCCGCTACCGGCTTGGCGGAAAAATTAGCCGCCGTGTTTGGTCAAACGTATGCCGAACGAAACGCAGTCGGTGACGAACTTTGTCAGTCTGATCCTGATCTGGAAATTTACAGTGGCGGTTTTTTTTCTGAGAGCGATAAAAAGCAAATGGCTAAAATCAGGACGATGCCGCTTGAGCAATTAGCCAAGTCGGCATTCAGATTTACCGATAGCCGATTGGCGGAAATGTTGTTTAGGTATCGCGCCAGAAATTATTCGGAAACGCTGAGTGTCGATGAGCGCTTAAGATGGAATCAATTCTGCGTGAACCGATTAAGCGGTCGCCAGGCGGGAAGCGGAATTTTACTCGACGATTATTTCAGTAAATTAGAGGCGTTACGTTGTAACGAAAATGCAAATACCGAGATTATTAACGCTTTGGAGGCTTATGCGAAGGAAAAAATGCGGTCGCTTGGTATTCAATAAGTCTCTATGTTATTAATTATTTAAATATACGTTGCTAAATATTAAAAATGCCCTATAATGCACAAATCAATCGCGGGGTGGAGCAGCTTGGTAGCTCGTCGGGCTCATAACCCGAAG
>CAZJOY010000330.1:0-3961 GCA_964547705.1 uncultured Methylobacter sp.
AAATATTCGGCGATTTGCTGTTTGCCCAGGGCGATAAAGACAGAGCCACGGAATGTTATAAGCAGGGTTTGGAATTGGCATCCAGCGAGCTTGTCAGCCGGATTGATTCCATATCCTGATAGGTCGCGCGTCCGAATAAAAACTAAATAAGCGTAGCGCTGGACGCGCTTCCTGTACATCCGCTTTTTCACTCCAGGAGGCACCATGAATTTTCATATTGAGTATGAGCGTGAGGACGATGGCCGCTGGTTGGCAGAGGTTCCGGAAATTCCCGGCGTATTAACATATGGAGCTACCGCCGACGAGGCAATGGCTAAGGCTGAGATATTGGCTCTTCGCGCACTGGCCGAGCGCATCGAAACCGGGGAAAGTCGCCCCATACCAATCAATATTCAACTTGTTGCCGCATGAGTGAATGGCCTTCGACGAAGGCCAAGCGCGTTCTTGCTGCACTGCTTAGCATCGGCTGGAAAATTAAACGGCAATCAGGGTCGCATCGCACCTTAGCTCGAGCTGGCTGGTCCGATTTTATATTTGCTTTTCATGACAGCGAGGAAATCGGTCCTCGTATGCTGACTCGTATTTCCAAACATACTGGGCTAAAGCCCAGTGACTTATAGCTGGCATATGGCTAGACAAGCGTATAGTACCTCACCGGATATTTTCTGCTTTTTGCTTAAACCGGCTTAAGCCGCTTCGCGCGGTAAAATCTCCCGCTCAATAGCAGGCAAAGCTTGTTGCTCAGCCATGCGCAAGTCGTAAGCGGTTTGCAGATTCATCCATGATTGAGCATCACCAGCGAAATAGCGCGCCAAGCGCAGTGCGGTATCGGGCGTAATAGAGCGGCGTTCTTTGACAATTTCATGCAGGCGGGTAGCCGGAACGCGGAGGGCATTAGCCAATGCGTTCACACTCAGGCTTAGCGGAACTAGATAGTCTTCACGCAAAATTTCGCCGGGGTGAATAGGTCGCATGCCGTTATTTATCATGTTTTCTCTCCTCAGTGGTAATCGATGATTTCAACATCAAAGGCATTACTGTTCAACCGATGAGTTTCGGAGCGATAAAATTTTTGGAGGATACTGCGAAGAGTGGAATTCTCCGAGATGGGAAATATAGTTGCCTTGATAACCAATAGCAGTAAATATAAAACGGATGACTATTTCTCGAATAACAGTTAGATGCTCCCATTTTTCTTTATCACTTCCCAAGTTATAGCTACCTGTATGTACAATTAGATTTCGAGCTTTCACTGCTGCTGTAATCTGGTTTTCAGTAATATCTTCAAGTGGAACTGCCCAGCTTTTGGCCAAAATACTTAATTTTTCCCGAAGAGAACGGCGATTCAAATCTGCAAGCCCTTCGTTGATTTTTTTAAGTTCATTATTTCGTTTATCAATATCATCAATTGACCATTTTTCGATACATTTTTTTATCACTCCACGTAATGCACGACGATGTTTGTCAAATTCTTTAGCCGATAAGACCAATTTACCGTTTTCAGAATCTTCAAGATTTGAAGCGATGATATTTTCAAGTGCGGTAAAAGCATGAATCAACCGAACTTCGTAAATACTTGAATCCATAATAAACCACTCAATGGTACCCAAAAGGTTAATTACAGTAAAAGGAGGGGTAAAATAAGATGTCACGGCTGCGTTGAAAATAGATTGTCGATAAATGTATGAGCAAACAGGAATCTCGGAGACAGTATTTTCTCCAGTTTGAGACAAAACTATGACCTCCAAACTTTTGCCAGTGTAATTCTCTATGATAGGCATCTTAAACCTCCTTCCCGTAGCAAAGTGCATTATCCCTAAAACATGATCAAGCAACTTATTTGCCTCATCGTGCCAATTTGCAAAGTCTAACGGCTCTTCATTGATTTCTATCTTAATAAAACCGCTTATCTCATTAGGATCATCAACGTGGCATTCGCCCATTACAATCGTTCCAAGTTGGCATTTTTGAATTAATGGGCGAGCAGGATCGCTCCTAAACCCTTTGAGCCATCTACGTATTGACTGGTCTGGATTATCAAATTTACGAGCGAACTTAGCTTTACGGCAACGGCTAACTCTTAAGCTAATAATATTCTGATCAAAATCTACTTCACTATCATTTAAATCAAGGTTGTCGATAGACAACGCAGTATCGTCTTCCGACTTTCCAGATAATGAAAAATCACCAAAAGACCATAATTGATCGGCTATAAAACGACTTTCATCAGTCAATGCAATATTGTCGAAATCAAATTCGATCTTCCCAAAGGAGCTGATATGCGCTTGAAAAGTCAATGGAGCTTCAGATCCATTCGCTTTAATAGACCCTGAAAAACAAAGTGGCTGGGATAAATTTTGATACGGCATTACTAATCCTTAATGAACTACATACCTCAGAGGTCAATTCTTTATAGGTCGATAAGATTTAGGGGCAATTTCGTTGTTGAACTATTCTGCAAAACAGTTCGTAATACGCCCCGAGGTACGAAACACATCAACCGCGAATGATGCGCTGCACTGCGTTTAGCACAGCGAGGATGCAGACTGATAGATAATTAAAATAACGTATCCCACATCTCATCCACCTTCTTAACCACTTCCGGCGACATCACGATAGTCCTACCCCATTCCCGGCTGGTTTCTCCCGGCCATTTATTGGTGGCGTCGAATCCCACTTTGGAACCCAAGCCTGAAACCGGCGAGGCGAAATCAAGATAATCGATCGGCGTGTTTTCCAATATCGTCAAATCCCTGGCCGGGTCCATGCGGGTGGTCATTGCCCAGATTACATCCTGCCAGTTGCGGACATCGACATCGTCATCGACGACGATCACGAACTTGGTGTACATGAACTGGCGCAGGAATGACCAAGTGCCCAGCATCACGCGTTTGGCGTGTCCGGCGTATTGCTTTTTCATACTGATCACTGCCATCCGGTAAGAACAGCCTTCCGGCGGCAGGTAGAAATCGACGATTTCCGGAAATTGTTTTTGCAAGATCGGCACGAAGACCTCGTTTAACGCAACGCCCAGGATGGCTGGCTCGTCGGGCGGCCTGCCGGTGTAGGTGCTGTGATAGATCGGCGCTTGGCGCTGGGTGATTCTTTCGATTGTGAATACCGGAAAATCGGCGACTTCATTGTAATAGCCGGTATGATCGCCGTAAGGGCCTTCCGGGGCGAATTCATCGGGATAGATAAAGCCTTCTAGCACGATTTCGGCGCTGGCCGGGACTTGCAAGTCGTTAAGCAGCGATTTGGCGACTTCGGTTTTGCTGCCGCGCAATAAACCGGCAAACGCATACTCGGACAGCGAATCCGGCACCGGCGTGACGGCAGCCAGTATCGTTGCAGGGTCTGCACCCAAGGCTACGGAAATCGGGAAAGGCTGGCCGGGATGAGCGGCCTGGAATTCTTTAAAGTCCAATGCGCCGCCGCGATGCGCCAGCCAGCGCATGATGACTTTGTTTTTACCGATGACCTGCATGCGGTAGATGCCGAGATTCTGCCGTTCCTTGTTCGGGCCTTTGGTGATGACCAGTGGCCAGGTGATCAACGGTGCGGCATCTTCCGGCCAGCAGGTTTGGATAGGGTAATCGCCCAGATCAATCTCATCTCCTTCCCGAACCAGTTCCTGGCATGGCGGAGAAGTGACGATTTTAGGCGCCATATTCAGCACTTGCTTGAACACAGGAAATTTCTCCCAGGCGTCTTTCATGCCTTTGGGTGGCTCGGGTTCTTTCAGGTAAGCCAGCAGCTCGCCTATGCCGCGCAACCCGGTGACGGAATCTGCGCCCATGCCCATCGCGACGCGGCGCGGGGTGCCGAACAGGTTGGCCAGCACCGGAATATTGGCACCTTTGGGGTTTTCAAACAGCAACGCGGGGCCGCCCTGTTTCAAGGTGCCGTCGCAAATTTCAGTCATTTCAAGATGGGCGGAAACGGGCGTGGTGATGCGTTT
>CAZJOY010000331.1:0-3956 GCA_964547705.1 uncultured Methylobacter sp.
AAAATCCAAAAGCATGTTTATTGGCGGCGAGACTGTTAATGATGATTTCTACGGCCAAAGTTATTGTAATGACCGTCATCATTATGTTGGCGACTATTTTCATGGCCAAAAGAACGGTCATTACGCCTTTCATGCCGTTGATACCCTGAATTACCGTTATCCCAGTGGGGCCGGGCATTGTATTGATCATGTTGGTGATGATGTGGAAAATAGGCTCTGCCATAATCATCATGTCTCGGTCTTTCGCCATAATAATTTCTGTGCATAATGGTATATCCGCTGCTGTAACCGCTATTGTCTGGATAGTATGAATACTGGTGCGGATAATGAGCACAAGCCGTAGATAGCAATGCAAAAACGACGAGCAGCATTTTTTTTATTATCGTATTCATTTTTATAGCCCGTGATAATTAAACTTGTGTCAAATATATCTGTTGATCGCTGAATGCTGAATGAATCGAAAATATTTGTTTTTGTAGTTAAAGCTGAGTTGAGCAGCTCGTCTGCTCAAACGAAACTTATGCCCATTGGGTATAAGACATAACTAAAGGAGTCTTATGAAATATCAAGTGGTTGACGCACGAATTACACCCGAAGGACGATTGGATGTGCTGTCCAAGACCGAAGTGACAAAATTGCTGGATACCAGTCAGGGTGGGCTGTACCGGCTATTTCGCAATTGCTCGCTTGCTGTATTAAATTCCGGCGGCACGATGGATGACGGCAAGGAGTTGCTGGAACGCTATCCCGATTTTGAGATACGTGTAGTTCAGGAGCAGCGTGGTATTAAACTGGAGGTAAAGTCCGCCCCCGCCCATGCTTTCGTTGACGGCAAAATGATTAAAGGCATCAATGAACATTTGTTCGCGGTGCTGCGAGACATTATCTACATCAGTGACGAGATCAACAACAACCCGATAATCGATCTGAATACGTCGGACGGTATCAGCAGCGCCGTATTCCACATCTTGCGCAATGCCAAAATTCTGCGACCGATGACCAATCCGAATATGGTCGTATGTTGGGGAGGGCATTCAATCAGCCGCAAGGAATACGATTACAGTAAGATCGTTGGGCACGAGATGGGGCTGCGCGGCCTGGATATTTGCACCGGCTGCGGGCCGGGCGCGATGAAAGGCCCGATGAAAGGGGCAGCTATCGGTCATGCCAAGCAGCGGATCAAAAACGGCCAGTATTTAGGCATAACCGAACCCGGCATCATCGCTGCCGAATCGCCGAATCCTATCGTCAATGATCTGGTTATCCTGCCGGATATAGAAAAGCGTCTGGAAGCCTTTGTTCGTATCGGGCATGGCATCGTGGTGTTCCCCGGCGGTGTGGGAACGGCGGAAGAAATACTTTATATACTGGGTATCCTGTTGCATCCTGAAAATAAGGATATGCCGTTTCCGCTGATATTTTCCGGCCCGGACTGTTCAGCTGACTATTTCAAGGAAATCGACCAATTCATTGCCGGCACATTGGGGCAATCCGCACAGCAGCGTTACAAAATCATTATTGATGATCCCGTGCGAGTTGCTCGGGAAATGAAAGAAGGCATTCAACAGGTACGTCAGTTTCGTAAAGAAACGGGAGATGCTTATTATTTTAACTGGTTACTTAAGATCGACCATGTGTTTCAACAGCCGTTTATACCTACCCATAACAACATGAGAAGTCTAGCCTTGCACAAAGACCAGCAAAGCCACCAGCTTGCCGCCAACCTGCGCCGTGCATTTTCCGGTATCGTAGCGGGCAATGTAAAAGACGAGGGTATACGCGCCATTGAGCAGTATGGACATTTTGAAATTCATGGCAATGAAGACATCATGGCACTGATGGATTCTTTGCTGGCCTCATTTGTTGTACAACATCGTATGAAATTGCCGGGGAAAAAATATTCGCCGTGTTATAAGATCATCAAATAACACAGCGATTAAAAAGCTTTTTTTATTCACCACGAAGACACGAACGACTGCAAGGATGCAGGAGGTAGAGCAATGCAAGGAGCAATTGCCGAGGACACTAAGAAATAAAAAAACTTCGCGTCCTTCGTGTCTTCGTGGTGAATAGGTTTTTAAACTGATTTGGATAATACTTTCACAATCACGTACCCCACATCATGAAAGTCATTCTGACCGAAAAACCCTCAGTCGCACGCGACATAGCCAAATGCTTAAATATCAGCGGCAAGCATGACGGCTACTTTGAGGGCAACGGCTATCAAATCACCTGGGCGTTCGGTCATCTGGTCGAACTGAAAGAACCGGATGAATATAACCAAGCCTGGAAACGCTGGTCTTTGGAATCCCTGCCGATCATCCCGGAACAGTTTGGCCTAAAAGCCAGAGGCGATGCCTCAGCGCAAAAACAGTTGAACATCATTAAGCGGCTATTCAAGGTAGCCGATGAAATCATTTGCGCGACCGATGCCGGAAGAGAAGGGGAGCTGATTTTTAGGTACATTTTGTCCTGGGCCGGGTGCGTGCAAAAACCGTTTAAACGCCTGTGGATCAGTTCTTTAACCGACGACTCAATACGCAAAGGCTTTGCCGGGTTACAGGACGGCAAAGCCTACGACGGACTTTACCGGGCCGCCAAGTGCCGTAGCGAATCGGACTGGATCGTCGGTTTGAATGCGACGCGGCTTTATACGCTGAAGTTCGGGCAACAAGGCAGCTTATGGACGATAGGCCGCGTGCAAACGCCGGTGTTGGCGTTGATTGTGCAAAAAGATTCGGAGATCGGCAGCTTCGTGCCCAAGGATTTCTGGGAATTGCACACTCTGTACCGGGACGCCGATTTCCAATATGCCGGCGGACGGTTCGACAACAAAGCCGATGCGGAAGCCCTGTTAAATCAAATCGCCGGGCGGGATTTTCGGATCGACGAAGTCAAAGGCAAGAAAGAAACGCTCAGTCCGCCGTTACTGTATGATCTGACCGATCTGCAAAAAGACATGAGTATCCGCTACGGCTTGACTGCCGATCAGACCTTAAATTGCGCCCAACAATTATATGAAAAAAAGCACATTACCTATCCGCGTACCGACAGCCGCTATCTAACCAACGACATGAAGCCGGGCATGAAGCCCTTGCTGGCCAAGTTACGGGCTAAATTCGAGCAGCAGATTGAGCCGCTGAATCTCGACAAGCTGACATTGAGCAGCCGCATATTCAACGATGCCAAAGTCAGCGATCACCATGCGATCATACCGACAACCGCATTGCCGAGCGGGCTGTCGGGCCATGAAGCCAAAGTCTACGAAGCGATAGTCTTGCGTTTTATTGCGGCGTTCTACCCGCCTTGCATCAAACAGATTACTACCGTTTTAGGCAGTATCAATACAGAAACCGTGCCTGGCGAAGTAAAATTCAAAACCACCGGCACGATTATCGAATCGCCCGGCTGGCAGGTCTTGTATAAAAACGATGGCTTAAAACAAGCCGATAAAGAGCAGAAAATCCTGCCCAATTTTGTAAAAGGCGAAACCGGTTCACAGCAAGCGTCGATAAATCAGGGTAAAACTACACCGCCAAAACCTTATAACGAAGCGAGCTTACTCAGTATCATGGAATCGGCCGGTAAAACCTGCGACGACGAACAGCTTAAAGAAGCGTTAAAAGAAAAAGGCCTGGGTACGCCGGCAACCCGGGCTTCGATTATCGAAGTTTTGATTAAGCGCAAATATATCCAGCGCCAAAAAAAGACCTTGACCAGCACTGAGGCGGGTCGGCATCTGATCTCTATCATTGCGGACGACCGATTGAAGTCTGCGGCGATGACCGGCGAATGGGAAGCCAAGCTCAAAAAAATAGAACACAACAATTACGATCCCGACCGGTTCATGGCCGAAATTATTCAATTCACCCAAAAAATTAAAGACGAATCGGATCGACCGCTTTACGATCAAAGTCGTTTGGGAGACTGTCCGTTATGCGGACAGCCTATTATCG
>CAZJOY010000332.1:0-3908 GCA_964547705.1 uncultured Methylobacter sp.
ATTACCGGTTTGAACTGATCTTTGGCAAAGAACCAACTTAGCGCGATTGCCCTGCCAGCGGGGGGCCTTACCTTGACTATATAATTCGGCTATTTTCAACGAGGTAGGTAAATCATCCCGATTAAGAACGGCCTGTAGTCCCTCCAAAGCAACTCCTGCATTCTGCTCTTCCAATTGCTGCTCTAACCGTTTCTCAGGTGTTAGGATAGAATCAACGCACTGTAATTTTGCAAAATAAACATCGGCTAACCACGCCAGCCAAGCAAGATGCTGTCCTGTGCGAATTAAATCCAGCTCTTGCTCAAAATCACTACAGTTTTTTTGTTGGGTATCACGCTGTTTTTTCTTGTTCTTAGCGTTTCGATTTATATCATCCCAATGCCAATCCTGGACTTCTGATTGACACTGACGCGACAATGCAGCGGCTAATTCAGGATGAGTGCTCCCAAAGTCATATAGTAAATTGAAACAGTCGGGATTAGTTGCAGACCAAACAGTTAAATACAAAACCAATTCAAAAATAAACTGCTCTTTTTCATTGCAATATTCTTTTTCGGCAATTAAGGAAAATGCCGAATTGATGATTTTGTTTATATCAAACGAGGATAAAACTAATTCGTCAAAGCTACGCCAAAAGCTCCAGATACTTGTTAGATCATGCTGTTCTCTCAAAGCTATATTAAACAGCGCTATCACATACTGTTGATTTGTTCTCAACCAGTCTTTAATAACATCCTTGCGACAACTGCTGTAGCCGGTGCTAAATTTGAGCGTTGAAACCCATAACCAAATTCTGTTAACGTCAAGATTATCTGTACTGAGCAAGATACGTTCTAAAATTTCATAAACAAAACGCGAGACATCGCAATTTTCTCCCCCTTCATCTAGCCTAATCTTAGTGAGTCGATCAAGAAGTTCAGGCAATACATCAAAAGGTAGAGAACGTCCTAAATACCACAACCCTCCTGTCGATTGATTTTGGAAGCCTTTGTGGTTGATATAATCGCTAATCAGTCGAGCTATATCCTCTATATTAAAATGCCTTTCATAAATCTGGACCATCACTTCTTCTTTTAATCGAAGATCATCACTGCTGGTTTGAAGGTGTTCTTTAGTCGCTTTAGCAACAAGAGATATTCCATCAGGAATAGCATTAATTAAGCCTTCAAGCGCATTAGACCGTTCGGTGTAATACCCATCGTTATCACAAAATATTTCCAGTAATTCGTCCTTTAGTTCCGGCTGCTGCTCACCGTAACTGATGGCGGTCAATACAACAGAACGCAAATGAAATTGCCGCGGTTCCCTTGATAATATCGCTTTAAATTCATCCGCCATTTCCGGCACTGATAACGCACCTAATGGTTTGCTTGTCCAATCCTGGGCTCGAAACCAAGGATCTTTTTCCGCAAGTTTTACCAGAGCATTAAGTAGCGCTTTACGGCTGGACAGAGAAAGGCAACTAACGTCACCGAGCACTAAAACGCCATAAGGATCGCCTGCCATTAAAGCATCGGCATATTCGGGTAGCAATTGCACTAACCACGCGTATAAGCCTCGCAATTCCAATGCAGGATAACCATCGACGCATAACCAGCTGCATACTCGGGAAACAGGCAGCCCTTCACCGATGGATTTGACCAACCAACAGGCCGCTAAATATTCGGCGATGGTGCGATGAGAATAACTCACTCGTTCTTGAGCTATTGAAACAAAAGCTTGTTTAGTCAATGCGGCTAATACCGTTTCCGAATCTTGATAAGGAATTTCCGCGTAAGAATGGTCGCCTTTTAATAACGAAATTCCTTCGACATCGGCAATCAGCAAAACAGCGCAAGCCGCGCCAGCGGCATCTATTAGCTGAGATAAAGTGAACCCTGCCAACGGTTTACGTTTGTGCGTATCGTTGTGTTCGGTTAAAAGCAACGCCGTAGCGTTCTCGTACAATTCTTTTTTGGTCTTCGGCCATTGCCCGTTTTTTACCGAATCGGCCAGCATTATCAGTGTTTGCGGATTAGCCAGCAATGAACTCACGCCCTTGCTATAGGCTTGTTCCCTAAACTCACTCGGATTATCAATATTTTTCCCGGTAAGTATCCGGCCTATTTCTTTTTCAGTCAGTGCTTCAAGAACCACTACGCAATAGCCGCCGTTAGCTTCAAAATAGGGCTTAAATAATTCGAGGTCTGTCTCGCCCAGCCAATCCGCCACACGGCAAGATAATCGAACTTTCGATGGTTTGATTTGCCAGATGCTCTTGATTATTTCACCGATTGAATCCGGCTGCTCGCTACGTGACCGTTTTTCATCAAGCGCATCGATATAAACAGGTTTATTGGCATAGGATTCATCGACATTAAATATAAAGCTTCTAGCGGTTATGCAATTGCCGTCTTCGTGTTGACTTGCATGATTGAATAGATAGCTCTTACCTGCTCCCGGCTCACCCAACAAAACGATATTCGGTATTTCTAAAATATCGGCAAAAGTCAGGCCTTCGCTGTCTTTAATGTTGTCATTAATAGGGTAAATTTTCTTAACTGAGCGATTTAGCATGACTTAAATTTAACAAGAATAGTGGAGCATAATCTGTATCTTACGGAAACTTCGTTCGCAAAATATTTAACGCTGATTAATTCCTACAGGTATTGGAAACGGTTACATAGTTTAGACACGTTGCTGTTAACAATCATCATCTTCCGTCCCAAGTTCCTGTCAACCTTGCCGAATAATAGCTTTGTCGGTTACTTGGAAAATCAGCGTTAAAGGATTTATGTTAGGATGACATCATTGATTAGCTGAGGAATACCCCATGAACCTGGCCGAAACTATTTATCAACACAGTCTCAACCTCCCAGAAACCGCTGCCCGTGAAGCCTTGGATTTCATCGAATTCCTAGAGCAACGTTACGCGCCACCGGTCAATACAAAACACCATAATGATACCGAAGCCTTTCTTGCTGCCATAGCCGGTGGTTTGAGTAAAGATTTCCCCGATGACATTAGCGACGAGGATTTGGGGATTGATGCGCTGCGTGAGGCATTGGACTAATGACCTATTTGTTGGATACCAATGCGGCTATTGCATTACTGAAAGCGCATCCTCAAATGCTGCATCATGTGCGTCGTGTCGGCCAACCCAGCTTACGGCTCTGTGCACCGGTTGAAGCTGAGTTGTGGTTTGGCGTAGCCAAGAGCGCCCAGCAAGAACAGAATCGCTCCCGTTTGCTTACCCTGTTGAAATGGTTGCCCAGCTTACCTTTTGCGGATCAAGCAACTCAGCACTTTGGCAACATCCGCGCCCATTTGGCTGGTCAAGGCACTCCAATCGGCCCCTATGATTTACAGATTGCAGCCATTGCCGTTGCTCACGACCTGACTGTCGTCACTCATAATACTCGCGAGTTTGCCAGAGTGCCGGGTTTAAAGCTGGAAGATTGGCTGTTGTGAGTTTTGCTAATATCGCACTCATGTTTCAGCGTTTCATTCAGATGAATTTTCAAACAAAAATTAAGTTTTCGATTATCTCAAGATAGAATCAAAACCCTTGACGCCACTATAGATACGGGTAAAAACTATTTAAGTTGTTATCATTTTTCAGTTTCCCACTTAAGGCGGGACAGACGCAAGGCTTAACCGTTCGCCCTGAGCCTGTCGAAGGGTGGACGGTTAAGCCGTACATGGTTCGACAAGCTCACCACGAACGGCTTACCCTTAAACTGCCCGTGTTAAGTTGAAAGCTCAAGCGAGGTTTCTGTCATGACTAACCACGATCCATTTGGTGCGCATCAACAACTGAAAGCGGATAGTATTAGCTCAGTTTCATATTATTCCCTGCCCCGGCTTGAGGCTGGCGGCGCTGCCAACGTCTCGCAACTGCCGTACACGATTAAAATCCTGCTGGAGTC
>CAZJOY010000333.1:0-3886 GCA_964547705.1 uncultured Methylobacter sp.
CAGATGGTGCGCTGGCAGTTGCCGAGGACGGAGAGCAGTGATTCCGGATGCAGATCGATCGCGAATTTGGCTGGCTAAATTAAAACCTTATTTTGAAAGATTAGCAGAAGTACCTGAACTTGTTGTCGAGGGCAGGCTTTCCCGTATGGTGGGTCTGACGCTCGAAGCGGTTGGTTGTCGTGCGGCTATTGGCTCCCGCTGTCGAATTGAAGCTAAAAACGGCAGGATAATTGAAGCGGAAGTCGTGGGCTTTTCCGATGCGCGAATTTTCTTAATGCCGACTGCTGAAGTTCATGGGCTTGAGCCCGATTGCAGGGTCATCCCGATGGGTAAAAATAGCTTGGCTAAAGTCGGTTTCGGTTTGCTGGGCCGTGTGCTGGATGGTGCAGGAAATGCGATTGATGCCAAAGGTCAGCTTAAGACGGATGCTACGATCTCGCTCAACGGTGTCCCTATCAATCCTTTATCGAGAAGGCCTATACGAGAGCCGCTTGATGTTGGTGTTAGAGCTATAAACTCGATACTCAGCGTCGGGCGTGGGCAACGTATGGGCTTATTTGCCGGTACCGGTGTCGGTAAAAGTGTGCTGTTAGGAATGATGACTAAATTTACTACGGCGGATGTTGTTGTGGTCGGGTTAATTGGTGAACGGGGACGAGAAGTTAATGAGTTCGTGCTGAAAACTCTGGGCGAGGAAGGTCTCAAAAGAGCGGTAGTGGTGGTCTCACCTGCAGATTGCCCTCCTTTAATGCGTGTTCATGCTGCGTTATTATCAACCAGTATCGCCGAGTATTTTCGTGATCAAGGGCTTGACGTTTTGTTGTTGATGGATTCATTAACGCGATTTGCACAGGCGCATCGTGAAATTGCCCTGGCCATTGACGAGCCTCCTGCTACCAAAGGTTATCCGCCTTCAGTCTTTGCCAAGTTGCCGCATTTAGTGGAGCGTGCCGGTAACGCCGATCATGGTGGAGGATCTATCACTGCATTTTATACCGTTCTGGCTGAGGGCGATGATACTAATGATCCTATTGCCGATGCCGCCCGAGGGGTGCTGGATGGGCACGTTATATTGTCCAGAAGTTTGGCGGAGTCAGGACATTTTCCGGCTATCGATATAGAGGCATCAATCAGCCGGGTTATGCCGGACATTATTGATGCAGGTCATATGCAAATGGCGCGGGAGTTAAGACGATTATATTCACTTTATCAGCAAAATCGGGATTTAATTAGTGTTGGCGCTTATCAGCCGGGATCAGATCCTAGAATCGACAAGGCTATTGAAAAAAATCCTGCGATTTTAAATTTTTTACAGCAAGGCATGGATGAGCCGGTTGATATAAATCGCAGTTTGCAGGAGCTGGCAATATTGCTAGGTGTACAAAGAGCAGCTTAGTTGATATTCAAGTATCCCAATGCTAAAGGACATAAGTGAAAAAATCGCAACGTATTAAAACAATTGTAGAAATTAAAGCGGCTCAGGAAAAAAGTGCTTTGGAGGTATTGGGTGTCGCCCAGAGGAAACTTCAGAGCATGCAGGAGCAAATTGATGGATTAAAAAACTACCGGAAGGAATACCAGGATAGATTCGATCAGTTGGGTATTAAAGGGGTTAATGTAACTCAGCTTCTGGAGTTCAGATCGTTTATCGATAAGCTGGATAAGGCAATAATAGGGCAGGAACAAGTACTGCGTTCAATTGAAGCTGAAGTAATGGCTAAAAGAAAGGGGTGGGAGGAGCTGCATCACAAAACCCAAAGCTTGCAGAAAGTTTGTGATTCAGCTCTAGTGGTAGAGATGAAGCAAGAGGCTAAGCGAGAACAGCAAGAGCAGGATGAGAGAGCATCGAGGATAGGTCGAGGTAACTCAAGTGGCACGGGAAATGCTTGATGATTAATTGGAATCTCGGGAGAATTGGTTATGATTATTGAAAATGCAAATTTATCATCTTTGGCATCAAGCAGCGGTACAGTTGAAAGCGCATCTTCGCCTGTAACAGATGGCAGCGTTGTTTCCGAAGGCTTCTCTGGGGCATTGGTTGCTCAGCTTGAGTTATTAGGTAATATCAAAGCTGGGGATTCATTGTCATCGCAAACACAAGCACAGGATGCTGTGGGGCTTCAAAGCGTTGTTGCTTTGCCGGCAGCGAAAGCGGATACGCAAGATTTTGCCGCATTATTAGGCAATGTTTTGCCGCCTTCATATAAAACAAAAGACGATGTTGATCATGAGGCGGCTTTGGCTGCGGTGACTGACACATTAAAATATATTGCCACAGGTGCTACTGCTGGAGAAAAAGCCGCAGTGGTTGATCAAAACCTGAAAGACGTTATTGGGATGATTGTTCCAGTTGAACAAAATGTGACAAATGCCGTTGCAGCGGCTGTTTCGGCTGAGCAAAACATAACGAATGTGGTTGCAGCAACTGTTCCGGTTCAGCAAAGTATAACAAATGAGGTTGTAGAGGTTGTTCCGGCTGAGAAAAGCATGGCAAATGTGGTTGTAGCGTCTGCTCCGAATGATCAAAATATTGCAAATGTGGCGGTAACGGCTGTTCCGGCTGGGCAGAACATGGCAAATGTGGTTTCGGCTGAGCAAAACAAGAAAGATATAGTTATGGCTACTATTCCTGATGAGCAAAACTCGGTAGATGTAGCAGTCGTTGGGCATGATCAAAACGCGAAAGATATTGTAATGGATGGTTCGGTTCAAGCGGGCTCGGAGCAGGGAAATGATAAGTCTGATAAGAAGCAGATTGAAGACGATGCTCAGTTGACCACTCTTAAGAATAATAGCGGAGCGGAAGAGTTGGTGGTGGTTACTATTGGTCTTCCTCCGGTAATACAAACTGAGCAAGTCACAATAGCCAATAATTTGACGCCGGCCAATGTAGCTTCCGATAGTGCAACTAAAACAAACGGGGTATTGCCTTTTGCAAAACCATTAACAGGGGATGGTAGTTCGAATCAGTCAGCTACAGCTCTGGGTGAAAGCCTACAAGGCGAAACAGTTTCCAGCCATATGGCGGCTCAGGATAAACAGGGGTTTAATTTAAACTACTTTCAGAATTCAGGGCAGACTGAAAAGGCCGGGCAGGTTGATCAGCAGGCTTTAAGTCTAGAGGGGGAAAAGGCTTTGTCTAGGGTTGGGGCGGATATGAGTCAACCTAATAGAGTCACTGATAATAAAGCAGATGTTCCTGCAATCGCTAAGCCGTTATCGCATCCGGAATGGAACAAGGATTTGGGTGAAAGGATTGTATGGATGAGTAATAAATCAATACCGTCAGCAGAAATTAGGCTGAATCCGCAACATCTTGGTCCGATATCGGTTCGTGTTGATGTGGCTGATGATCAAGCATCTGTTGTATTTACAGCGCAGAATGCGGCTGTAAGAGAAACGCTTGAGGCGTCTATTCCCAAGTTACGTGAAATGATGGGTGCCCAGCAGCTTAATCTGGCGGATGTGAGTATTTCTCAAGGTCCGGCCTCAGATCATGGGCGTTCGCAGTCGCAAAATTTTGCGCAGACAGCTGGTGGTCGGGGGCAGGGCGGAGAAACAATTGTCGCTGATGGGATTGATGATGTGGAGCAAGAAGTTGCAAGTGGACGGGCTGTAGTTAGCAAGGGAGTGTTGAGTATTTATGCGTAAGTTTGCCGAGTGTTTCGCATTGTAATATCGTGCTGAGATATTCGGCTATTTCTTGGAATTAATGCTAATGGCGCTTACTTCTGAATTCCATACTTTTCAATGGCTAGAAAAACATCTATAATGCGCGGTTCTTAGGAGCCGTCTGCTCCTCCTTGCTTTACCGCCTTATTAATACAGAGGTGGGAGGCTTAACCCGAAAGGAAAAATCATGCGACATTATGAAATTGTCTTTTTA
>CAZJOY010000334.1:0-3762 GCA_964547705.1 uncultured Methylobacter sp.
ACGGCAAAGCGCAAAGCGCCAGTCATGTTTATACCCGGTTGTCGCCGTTCAATCCAGAAGCGCGTCAGTATGTGGCTGAAATTTACGAGGACTTAGCCAAGCATTGCAGCTTTGACGGCATCCTGTTTCATGATGATGGAATTTTATCGGATTATGAAGACGTATCGCCGTTAGCGTTGGCTTATGCGAAAGAGGTGTGGGGCCTGCCCGATCAGTTTGATCAATTGCACGCAACCAGTGGAATGCGCATGACTTGGGCGCAACATAAAACCGACTTGATTAACCAATTTACCGATGAGCTGGCAAGCCGGGTGCGTATTTATCGGCCGGGCATAAAGACTGCGCGTAATTTCTACGCGTTGCCTTTGTTAAAACCTTATAGCGAAGAATGGTACGCACAGTCTTTTACATCCTTTTTAGCTCATTATGATTACGTTGCCATTGAAGCCATGCCGTTTATGGAAGAGGCTGAAAATCCCAAACAGTGGCTCACACAATTGGTAAAAGCCGCAGCTAAACAGCCTGAAGGTCTTAAAAAGACCGTGTTTGAACTGCAATCGATTAATTGGAAAACCCAGCAGAAAATTCCGATGCCGGTATTTATCGAGCAATTGGAATTACTTAAAAAACTTGGCGTCAATCATATTGGTTATTATCCGGACAATGTTTTCGATGATCAGCCGCGCCTAGCCGATTTACAACAACATTTCTCACTTCCTGCCCAGCCTTAACCATGCACTTTGCTTTAATCAACCTGAATAAGGTGGGCAATGCCGTTTGCCCTGAAAAACCATGAATACTTCATTGCAAAACTTGACTGTGATACTGCAGAGCCAATGGCATGATTTTGTTTCTGCATGGGAACCGTTGGATGACGCCATGGAAGGATTTATTTATTACTATCCTTTATTTATGGCCTACATCTGGATGTTTGGGGCGATTATTTTTTATTTTCGTTATGAATGGCATCAGCAAGGTAACGCCGAACACCTGCCCGAATTAACAGAGTATCCGCCTGTTTCGATTCTGATTCCCTGTTATAACGAAGGAGACAACGTTCGTGAGACGGTGGAAATTTTGTTGCGCCAGAAGTATCCAAATTTTGAAATTATCGCCGTTAACGACGGTAGTAAAGATAACACCCTGGAGATACTGCAAGAGCTAGCCGAACAGCACGACCAGCTTCGCGTGGTTAATTTACATACCAATCAGGGCAAGGCGATGGGCTTACGTACCGCCGCGTTATTGGCCAATAGTGAAATCCTTATTTGCATAGACGGCGACGCATTACTGGCGCCCGAAGCCGTCGCCTGGATGGTGCGGCATTTTCTTGATAACCCGAATGTCGGTGCGGTTACCGGCAATCCGCGTATTCGCAATCGATCTACACTATTGGGCCGGATTCAGGTTGGCGAGTTTTCGGCTATAGTCGGCATGATCAAACGGGCGCAACGGTCTTATGGACAGGTGTTCACTGTCTCCGGCGTTATCGCGGCATTTCGTAAGTCTGCATTGCACGATGTCGGTTATTGGAGCAATGACATGGTCACCGAAGACATCGACATCAGTTGGAAACTACAGTTGGCCGGTTGGTCGATCTATTTTGAACCGAACGCCTTGTGTTGGGTGTTGATGCCTGAAACTCTGCAAGGTTTATGGCATCAGCGATCACGTTGGGCGCAGGGCGGAACCGAAGTGTTGCTACGCTATTTTCGCGACCTGTTTCGCTGGTCGTCCCGCGGCATGTGGTTGCTGTACGGCGAATGCCTGATCAGCATCTTTTGGGCGTTCTTGATACTGTTACATGTACTCTACGCCCCGGTGGAATTGTTTAGCGAGTCGACTAATGAGTCACTGCACGACCTTAGCCCTAATTGGACCAGCATGCTGCTGAGTCTGACCTGTCTTATACAATTTGGTGTCAGTTTGTTCATCGATTCGCATTACGAGTCCCGCACCGGCGGTGTCGCGAGGTATTATTATTGGATGGTGTGGTACCCCATCGTGTATTGGCTTATTAATGTCGGCACTACGATCGTCGGTTCGATTCGGGCGATAAAAAAGAAACGCGGACAGCGTGCCATTTGGGTTACTTTGGACAGGGGCTTGCGCGAGAAATGAAAGAATACATTATTAACACACCGCAGCTACAAAGCCTGAAAAAACGAGTCGGTGCTGTATTGGCTTGGGTAGTCTGTTGGATAATGTGGGTTTATTTGCTGATTCCATTAGCCACCTTAACCAGCTGGGTGCTGGGCGATAGAAAGATGATCAACGAAATGCGCTGGTTTGGCGGCTATAAAAGCTTGTTGGAACTGATGCAGATTTACGTTGTAACCTTGCTGGTGATGGTTGCGCTCTGGTTATGCTGGGTTATCTATCGCACTTTGCGGAGCCGGGCGCTACTTCCATCAGCTAACAAAATTGTTAACGACGCGGAATTGTGCGCGTTTTATCAAGTAAAAAACGATGAGTTACAACAGTGCCGGAACGTGTCGATGATTACTGTTTATTTTGACGATCATGGGCATATTGTTCATCTTGATCCGCATATAGATCGTTAGCCGTTACTCATGTGAGTGTGAAACTTGGTAGGATGAATGACTCTAAGCCAAAGCGCTAAGTACTCCTACCAATTATGCCGTTGTTGAAATTACCATACATTTTAAATTCAAAAAAACAGCGATAGGCTGGGCTGAGACACGAAGCTTACCAATCAAGAATAATGAGCTGGCTTTGTTAGCTCATCTTATAGTGCTACATTCTTTTAATCTGATTTTTGTCTATAACACGTTTATCAGAAAACAAGAGGTGCCGATATGTCGAAAGAAGCCTTTCCCTTGCCTAAGGTTTACGGTTTGCTTGAGCCGGGGCCGGTTGTGTTGCTTACTACCGCCAGAGAAGGGCGAGCGAACATCATGACCCTGTCGTGGCACATGATGTTGGAGTTTGAGCCGCCGCTGATTGGTTGCGTCATCAACAGCGGGAACTTCTCATTCGATAGTTTGAAAGCAGCCAAGAAATGCGTAATCAATATCCCAACGGTGGAACTGTCGCAGAAGGTAGTGGATTGTGGGAATTGTTCGGGACGAACGGTCGACAAGTTCAAGGCGTTTGGTCTTACGCCAGTGGCAGCCTCACATGTCGATGCGCCGCTTATCGATGAATGTTATGCGAATCTTGAATGCAAGGTTGTTGATGAGGAGATGGTCGAAAAATACAATCTCTTTGTTCTAAAAGTCGTTAATGCCTGGATTGACCCGAACAAGGAAAATCCGCAGACGATTCATCATCTTGGCGAAGGCGCGTTCATGGTCGCCGGTGAGAGAATTCATCTGCCTTCCAAGATGAAATAATTACTCCAGCCATTCAATAATGTAGTCTTCCAGGTCTTCGATGTCATCGACTTCGGACTCTCTAAGCGCATAACTGCTGATTGAAATATCGGCTTTTTGGACGCTATCGGAGCTCTTCGATAGCAGCGGATGCCAGGATGGAAGCTCTTCGCCGTCGTTCATTAACCGGTAAGCGCAGGTTGCCGGTAGCCAATCGTATTCGGCAAAGTCGTATTGTTTCAAGTCCAGACACTCGGGGACTAATTGAGTGCGTTCGGCATAACGGGTACAGCGGCAAGTATTCAGATCAATCAGCTTGCAGGCGACGCTGGTAAAGTAGATATTACCAGTGTCTTCGTCTTCCAGCTTATGCAGACAGCATTTGCCGCAGTTATCGCATAATGACTCCCACTCTTCAGTCGTCATT
>CAZJOY010000335.1:0-3760 GCA_964547705.1 uncultured Methylobacter sp.
TTCTTCAAAGCCGGAGTGCAGGCTCCGCCTGCTTTGCAAGCAGAGCTTGCACTCCAAAATACCGAGAAACTTTAGCTGGATTACTTAGTGCGTGTCTCAAAAGTTCTCTGGTTAAGCCCGAGCCAGCCTGTTTAGCATTAAATTAATCATGGCGATGTGGATAAATGCCTTGCTGGAATCGGTACAGACTTCGTAATCCTTGCTCAAGCGGCGATAACGATAAAGCAAGCAAAGGTCCGTTCCACAACCCAGCGGCGGGGCAATAATTTAAATCCTGACGTACCCTGAGGACGAAGTACGACCGCCCAGACGATACGAAAGCATTCAGCAACCCAAGCGGTGAAGGCTTTACCGTTGTATCCCCCGTCCACCCGGATGCGGCGTATTTTTTTTGCAGCTCCCCGTCAGTGCTTGCAAAATAAGCCTTGCTCCTTCCCGCTCAGGTACATTGGCAGCCGTTACCGCAGTTACCAGGATCAGTCCCAAGGTATCGACAAGGATATGCCGCTTGCGTCCTTGGATAGACTTGGCGGCATCATAACCTTTGATGCCCGCTAAAGCCGTTGTTTTAAACGCTTTGACTATCGATGCTTCCCGCTGTAGGGTGCTGATGTCGCCCCGCTTTTCGCCGGACATCCGCCCGTAGCGTATCATGAATCCTCTCCCAGGTGCCGTCTTGGGTCCAACGCCGAAAATACCCGTAGACCGTTTGATGCGGCGGAAAGAGATCCATGGGTAACAAGCGCCAAGCGCAGCCACTCCGGGCGATATAGAAAATAGCGTTGATCACCCTGCGAAGACTCACCTGTCTCGGTCGGCCACCGGGCAAGGCGGCCGGCAACAGTTCACGGATCACACTCCATTGACGGGCATTTAAATCGGTCGGGTAGCGTTTAGGGCGTTTTCGGACGTAATATTTACGCTTAATTACAGATTTCACCCACTACCCAAAAGTGCTTATTTTACATATTAGCTATTTTTGCTACTTTTAAAACACGCACTTAGGTACAATAATAATTTTAGGTATTTTTTATGACAGCAGCAGAATATTTAGCGTTGTATAACGTTACGGTAAAGCAAGCTAACGACTTCATCATGTCTAACTTAAATGACCTGAATCTGGTTGTTACTACCGCGAAGCAATACGGTGTTACTAACTCCATGCTGGCCGAAATTGTCAATGTCGATGTCAGTATCGTAAAAAGCTATCTGACCCAGCATAATTTCAATTCAACAGAATTGGACGTATCGACACCAACAATCTTTCCTCCATCGAGCAGTGCTCAGACCGTTAATGTTACCGTTGCCGCCAACGGCTCATCCGATGCAAGCGCCGCCAACTACATCTATACCATTATCGCAGATAGCTATAACTACCAGATAGCGGGCTTCGGCGCGGGCGATGTGCTTAAATTCCCTGTAAGCAACGCTCCTTCGGTCAACAATCCCAGCTTCACCGATGGCACGGTCGAACTAACTTGGGCATACCGAGGCGCACTAGCAACCATTCAACTGACCGGTATCTCAACCGCTAATGATGGGCAGTTGAACTCGGCTGCGAATTTCAATAGCGTTTTTGGTGATGGAACCATCGTCTAACCCTGTTTCGTATAAATAAAACGCTGATCAGGCAGAGGTAATAGGATTGCGTCCGGTTACCTTTCGCGCCACCGTCAATATGATCTTTTTCCCAACAACGGCACTTGAATCCCACGGTTTATGCTGCCGAGCAAAAAGTATCAATCAGACAGTGTTTCAGAACGCAAAACATTACCCAAAGATAAGTTGCTACCTGAAAATCTGCCATTGTCAGAACATAAGTGGGATCGAGAAGAGTTGACAGCGTTTATGCTCAAAACGGATATTCGGTAATGGGTTAAATATGTAGTTGTATTATTCACGCATGACCTGTTATCAAGAAATCGTCGGCAGCAACCCAATTACCAAGTCCGGTCGCCCAGGACAAGGAACACAACGTTATCGCTGCCGGCATGAAGCGTGTTCAACCCAGACCTTCCTCCTTGATTATCGTTATAAGGCCTATCGGCTTGGCGTTAAATGCCAAGTTGTGGAGATGGCGATCAACTGCAGCGGCAGCGGCATTAGAGATACCGGGCGTGTGCTGGGGATTAACAAGAACACTGTCATCAGTACGTTAAAAAAGCAAACCCTGCTGACACAGGTCAATCTTGCCCGTTATTACACCGATGACTGGGAGTCTATGAGCGCCTTTAGACACTGCCACGCTTCAGGTTGGCAAGCGGAATACCCAGAAAATAGAACGAAATCTAAGCACTTGGATCAAACGTTTGACGAGGAAAACCCTCTGTTTTTCCAAATCAACTTTGATGCACGACACCCTCATTGGACTACTGATCAATAAGGTAGAGTTTGGCGTCGATATTCATGCTAAGTGACAAGTTTGCCCCACTACCTAATTAAACTTCGGTTTGCTCTGATATTTCAAGAGCGTCGTCAACCTCAATACTAAGCTATCTGGCTGTGCTTTCAAGTTTGGTATGACCAAGCAAAAACTGAACAGCCCATAAATTTCTGGTTCAACGGTAAATAAGCGTGGTTTTTGTTCGCCGCATGGTATGAGTATCCATAGATACCAATAACCACAGTACAGACGCTGCAAAATGCTTGGAAAAATGACCGGTTAATCAGGGTAAACAGCGTCAAAATTGCCCAGGAAGAACAGCTATCCAATTAATTAAATGGATTTATTTTTAGCAATGGCTGTAAAGGATTCTGAAATTGGTAAAATTTGTACTGTCGGCTTACCGTTGAGCCTAATAAACAGACAGAACGACTCAAAATAAGGCAGATTATTCTTCAATGATGTTACTCGATTTTTCTCTTTACCAAATACTAGCTATTGCCCTTGTGTTCGTCTGGACCGGTTTTGTTCGGACAGGGCTGGGTTTCGGCGGTGCCGCATTAGGATTACCGCTGATGTTATTTATCCATAACAATCCCTTGTTATGGCTGCCTATCATTAGCGTACATTTGCTGTTTTTCTCCGGCTTAACATTGTTTAACCGCTTACATAATGTCGATTGGCAGTATTTGCGCTATTCCGCCATTTATATTATTCCCGCCGCCCTGATAGGCATTTTTGGACTGCTGAATCTACCGGTCTTATGGCTGAATAGCTTTATCTATTCGATTACCCTGTTTTATGGTTTTACCTGGTTACTTAACCGGGGCATTAATAGTCAACATGTTTGGGCGGATAGAGGGCTGTTGATTTTAGGCGGATACGTTGCCGGGATTTCCTTGACCGGCGCGCCGTTGATGGTCGCTGTCTATATGCGCAACGTCAGCAAATACAAGTTGCGGGACACCTTGTTCATATTATGGTTTATCCTGGTCAGCATCAAAATGACGACGTTTATTGCCTTATCCGTCGATTTGCACTTTTTAACGGCACTGGTGCTGTTACCGATTGCCGCGATAGGCCATATACTGGGCTTGAAAATGCATAACGCGATTATGCGCAATGATTTGATATTTAAACGCTGGATTGGCGGTGGCTTGGTTAGTGTGAGTCTGTTTGGGTTATGGCAGTTATATAGCTAATTTATTCAGGGCTTTTTATGAAAACGCTGGCTTGGCCTGAAAGATTGCAAAATTGGTTTCAACTGCCTGTCGTGACTGGCAGCTTTATGACGATGAATATGGCAGAATGAAGTACGGGAAAGCTTGGGCGAAAACCTTTACTTTCGGAGGATAGGCGAAAGTCCGGATGCCTATA
>CAZJOY010000336.1:0-3749 GCA_964547705.1 uncultured Methylobacter sp.
GGGTAAATAACAGAACCCGATATGAAGGGTAAATTTTTTATCGGGTATCGCTTAAGGAATATAAAAAATAACATGACAAACAATAATAAAGGCGAAATTATCATCATCGGTGCCGGGCCGTCCGGGAGTATCGCCGGTGCATTGCTGCGAAATAAGGGCTTTCAGGTGACCATTCTGGAGCGCCAGCTGTTTCCGCGTTTCAGTATCGGCGAAAGCCTGTTGCCGCAATGCATGGAATTCATCAAGCAGGCCGGGATGATGGACGCGTTGGTTAATGCCGGGTTCCAGTTTAAAAACGGCGCGTCTTTCGTCTATCAAGACCAGCACACCGAGTTTTCTTTTGAAGATAAATTCAGCCCCGGCATGGGCACTACGTTCCAGGTGCAACGCGGACGATTCGACAAATTGCTTGCCGATGAAGCGGTGCGGATGGGCGTGGATATACAGTGGCAAATGGAAGTGCTGGCGGCCGATTTTTCCAGTGATAGGCCTGAGCTGACGGTGCGCGATCAACACGGCGAAGTCATGACCTACCGTGCCGATTTTGTGCTCGATGCCAGCGGTTTCGGGCGCATCTTGCCCAGGTTGCTGGATTTGGAGTCGCCGTCCGGGTTTCCGGTCAGGCAAGCCTTGTTCGGCCATATTGAAGACCGGATCGGCGAAGGCCAATTCGACCGGAACAAAATCAGGATCACCGTACATCCCGAACGTAAAGATGTCTGGTTTTGGCTGATTCCGTTCAGCAATGGCCGCAGTAGCGTTGGCGTGGTTGCGGAACCTGAATTTCTTCAAGGCTGGGACAATAACGACCGGGCTTTGCAAGACATCATCGGCCAGGATGCGAGCTTGACCGCTTTGCTTCGGAACGCGGTGTTCGACGAGAAAATCAATGCCATCGTCGGTTATTCGGCCAATGTGAAAAGCCTGTACGGCAAAGGCTATGCGCTGCTCGGCAATGCCGGCGAGTTTTTGGACCCGGTGTTTTCTTCCGGCGTGACGATTGCGATGAAATCGGCCAGTCTGGTTGCGGCTATTTTGGTCAGGCAATTTAATAATGAAGCCGTCGACTGGCAGCAGGATTACGCCGAACCTTTGCAGCGCGGCGTCAATACTTTCCGGGTATTTGTCGACGCGTGGTATGACGGCCGCCTCCAGGACGTTATTTTTCATCCGAAGCAGCAGCCTGAAGTCAAGGCAATGATCAGTTCGATTCTGGCAGGTTACGCTTGGGATGAAAATAATCCTTATGTGAAAAATTCCCGGTCTAGGTTGGATACGTTGGTTGAGTTATGCCGGGAAGGTTGATTTGTGCTAGTTCCCAAGCTCCAGCTTGGGAATTCAGTGAGGGACGCTCTCGGCAACGGCTTCCTGCGTTGCTCTACCTCCTGCATCCATGCAGTCGTAGCTTCCCGTTTCGCGAAGCTAGAGCTTCGTTACCTGGGTTCCCAAGCTGGAGCTTGGGAACCAGCATTCTAAGCGTTATGTTCTTGTTCTGGTTATCCGGCTGTACGCTGATGCCGCCACAACAAGTTACCGACAAACCTGAGCCGATGCCAATCGCACAACCTCTAGGACCCAGTAGACGCATCGTGCAGCAAATCGATGCGACTTGGGCCGACCGGCAGGCATCGATGCTGGCGGTACTGGAATTGGATGCGCGCCATATCGCGATGGCCGGGCTCAGCAATGACGGCTTGAGTCTGTTCAATTTAACTTACGACGGCAATACCGTCGTGTCCGACAAAAGCCCGTTGTTGCCGGAGTCGGTCAATCCGGAATTTATCATTTCCGACCTGCAACTGGTCTATTGGCCGCTTGCCGAATTGCAAAAAAAGCTTCCGGCCGACTGGCGACTGGAAGTGACTAAAAACAAAAGAATTTTAACCGTCAGTAATAAAAAACAAGTCGAAGTGAACTATTTATCTGCCGATCCGGATTGGCCTAAAGCCGTCGAACTGGTCAATTTTCGGTACAATTACCGTCTGAATATTAAAACGGTAAGTTATGAACTTATACCTGAATGACTTAGGCTTACTGTGCGCGGTCGGGAACAGTAAAGCCGAAGTATTAAAACGTTTGCTGGCCGGCGACCGGACGGGATTGGCGGCTAGCGATGAATTCGGCGCGCACTGTTTCGTCGGCGCGGTTAATGCCGAGCTACCGGAGATTGCGCAACGCTACAGTCTTTACAATTGCCGGAATAATCGCCTGCTGTTGGCTGCATTAAGCCAGATAGCATCAACGGTGCATGACATGATCAGCCGATTCGGCGCGGACCGTATCGGTATTGTGCTGGGTACCAGCACTTCGGGAGTACACAATACCGAACTGGCTTTGGATTACTGGGCTAAACACGGCGTATTGCCGGACGAGTTTCATTACAAGCAGCAGCAAATGGGCGCCGGTGCGGACTTTTTGGCGGATTTTCTGGGTATTGAAGGCCCTGCTTACACGATTTCCACGGCCTGTTCTTCCAGCGGTAAAGCGTTTTCGTCGGCGCGGCGCTTAATCCGGCAGGGCTTTTGCGATGCTGTTATCGTCGGCGGGGCAGACAGCTTATGCGGATTGACCGTTAACGGCTTTGCCGCGTTGGAATCGGTCAGCTCCGGGTTGTGCAAGCCGTTTGGCAGGCATCGCGACGGCATTAATATCGGCGAAGCGGTCAGCCTTTTTGTGCTGAGTAAAGAACCGGGACCGGTGATGTTGCAAGGCATCGGCGCAACCAGCGATGCCTATCATTTTGCCGCCCCCGACCCGGATGCAACGGATGTGATCAAAGCCATGCAACATGCGTTGGACGATGCGGGTAAAACACCGGCACAGATCGATTACCTGAACCTGCACGGCACCGCCACTGAGTTGAATGATGCGATGGAGAGCAAAGCCGTGAATGCGTTATTCGGTTCTACGGTGGCGGCCAGCTCCAGTAAGGGCATGACAGGGCATACATTGGGCGCTGCGGCGGCATTGGAACTGGCTTTTTGCTGGTTGCTGCTGACTAATGACGATAATCAAGGCGCGTTGATTCCGAATATCAACGATGACGAAGCGGATGCTGAATTGCCCGCATTAAATTTGGTAAAAAAAGGGGAAACGTTGGGGCGTAGAATCAACATTTGCCAAAGCAACTCGTTTGCTTTCGGCGGCAACAACTTGTCTATTGTGGTGGAGCGGGCATGAACGATATTGCCGATGATTGCATTGATGCGATCTTAACAATGCCGGAGAACTTATGTCCGCAACAGCAAGTCTCCGTCGCATTGGACGATGTTACCGATTTCATTCCGCACAGCGGCAGTATGGCGTTGCTGGACCGTATTGTTAACTTTGACGATCAGGGCCTGACTGCCGAATTGGTGGTGCGTGGCGACGGTTTGTTCGGCGACGACCAATCCGTTCCCGCCTGGGCCGGCATTGAATATATGGCCCAAACCGTCGCTGCCTATGTTGGCGTGAAGGCGAGGCAGGCCAATGAGCCGATACGGATGGGGTTTCTGCTGGGAACCCGGCGTTACAGCAGCAATGTTGCAGCGTTTAAGGTAGGGGCGGTATTGACGATACGGGTGGAAAAAATCATACAGGACGATGGCTTGGGGGTTTTCGATTGCCGGATTGAAGGGGAAAATATCAAAGTTACGGCCAATCTTAATGTCTATCAGCCTCCGTTGGACAAAGCACTTATTAAAAACATCGCGAGTTAGACCTTCCAGGTTTTACGACTGCCATGGATGGCGGAAGTGCTGGAGCCG
>CAZJOY010000337.1:0-3737 GCA_964547705.1 uncultured Methylobacter sp.
TTCCCCAGGAAACTTGCGGGGCAATGTCGGCCGCATCAAGGATGACTGTTGCGTCGAATACCGCGCCTTCGTCGCTAGGCAATGTCTTCCAGTAAGCCAATGCCTGATCCCAAGCTGCGCCGGATGGTGCAAACTCGCGGCCTTTCAGGTATTCATAAGTTTTTTCGTCGGGAGCAACCAATCCGGCTCTGGCTCCGGCTTCAATCGCCATGTTGCACAGAGTCATACGGCCTTCCATAGACAGTTCGCGGATCGCCGAACCGGTATATTCAATCACATAGCCGGTGCCGCCCGCGGTGCCGATTTTACCGGTAATCGCCAGAGCAATATCTTTCGCGGAAGCATATTTAGACAAGCTGCCGTTGACCACGACTTGCATGGTTTTGGATTTTTTTTGCGGCAGCGTCTGGGTTGCCATCACGTGCTCAACTTCAGACGTGCCGATGCCGAAGGCCAGTGCGCCGAATGCGCCATGTGTTGCTGTATGACTGTCGCCGCAAACAACGACCATGCCGGGATGAACGAAACCATGCTCAGGCACAACAACATGAATAACGCCGTTATTCGGGTTTTTCATATCGTACAGGTTCAGGCCGTTTTCGCGGCAGTTTTCAGCCATCGTTTCGATCTGTTTTTTAGCAATAGGATCGGCAATAGGCAAGTCGCGGTTTTTGGTCGGTACGCAATGATCCATCGTTGCAAGAATGCTGTGCGGATTGCGCACCTTGCGACCTGATAAGCGCAGACCTTCAAAAGCCTGTGGGCTGGTGACTTCATGCATTAAATGCCGATCAACATAAAGCAAAGGAGCCTGCCCAGCCTCATCGACGACAAGGTGGCTGTCCCAGATTTTTTCGTACATGGTCTTTTTCATAGCGTATTCCAAAGCGTGCATAGCATCTCTATATTGAGAGTATGGCGTGTTACAGAGTCAATCGAAAGCATAGTAAAGCTATGCAATAGCTGGCTATTATCCTCTAAAAGAGATACGGTTTGCAATTTGCTGGAAATAGTCTTTATAACTTGCCCATTTAGATGAAAAACAGCATTGCTTAAATTAAACAAACGGCCATTGTCTTCATTGACATGGATGCTGAGGATAAGCCAAAGGTGTTTAGATTCAAATGCCGGTTTCCGGGGCTTTTATTTAAGAGGGTAAGACTCTGCAAGTTCTCTTATAGTTAACGAATTAAATAACTGGATTTTGGTATACTGCCGAGCATTCGGCAACTGGAGTTTCAGCTTACTGTTGATCGAAACTCATTGGAAAAGTTCTAAAATCTGTAGATATTTGTTATTCCCCTGTTTTAGTTATAAGCGTGTATTATTTAGTGTATTAACGCCACCCGGCAATTACGTATTAAAGGAAGAGTTACATTGAAAGTTGTTAAAGTGCCTAGCCCGACACGTCTACTATGCGGCGGTGCGCTGGCTTATTGGTTATCGCATATTATCAATCCGGCGTTTGTTTCGATTGCCGTCATGATCGTGCTTTTTATACCGGTTTTTATGACGGACTATTTTTCCGATCAACTTGTTGAAGCCCATATGCCCGAACCGCTCCCTCAACCGAGTTATTCGGATCATCAGTTAGTCCAAGCGCCGGATGAACATAAATTAATGCTTCCCGGCAAATCGCCTAGCTTAGGATTATTACACAGCGATGATGAAAGTAAGGTTGAGGATAAAGCGGCTTACAGCCAAAAAATTATATTGACCCGTTAAGTTATTGAAAAATGCTTCGGTTTCAGCGGCTGGACGCTACTCCAAGCACTGTCGTTTTAATTACGCAATTGAGTGTGCGTCGACAGCATAAGAATCGCCTTCTAGTCTTTAGTGCATCTGTGTTCATGGCAATCTGTCCAGCGGCTTGCGCAAGAACTCAATTCCTACTAAGTAGCCAAGCGTATTTACATCGCGACTAAACCGGAGATAATTCACCCTGAATTTAAAACGATTCCTCATGTTTTGAATTCTTTCTCCCCTTGGGTCATTTATAATGCTCTCATTAGGTTAGGAGGGCATTTTTTTTGCCCAAACCGATCTAAGAAGGCCCTATTATTGTGGGGCATTGATTTTTATCTCGCGCATACCCTTTTTAAACCGATATAAGCGCTCTTTAAGTTGCTTCTTCCAGATTGCCGAAAAAAGCGATCAGTCAGGGCAATTCATACGGTCCTGCCAATAATCATTTGCCTTAATGCATAATCCGCAAAGCTTGATCAGGAATTTCCCCCGGCGAAATTTCCGAACGGCATTTATGAGGCCAAGTTATATCTTGAGAGCTTATGTCTGATATTCGAGTGGAAAATTGGACAGACCTTCATAGCATTCTTTACGATCTTTTAAAGAGATACTATGGTGCCGGGCCGAATTCATAGCAGGGGCGGAAATTATCCGATATTTCGGTATTTATTAATGAAGCAGTTGCAGGCAAGCTCGAATCGGTAATATATTGCCACGACATTATATCTAACGTACTACTGGTGGGGCTTTATCCGCCAGCGATTGAAAATCTCATACACATCTAGCAAGGATGTTCAATGTTAAATCGCTCAGTTGCCATTGCTATTACCGGCTATCAAAAATATATCTCGCCTTATAAAGGATTCTGCTGTGCACACCGGGTAAAGCATGGGGGAATGTCCTGTTCGGAGTATGTAAAACAAGCTCTGCTGCATCATGGAATATGGCCGGCTATTCCTGTCGTTAAGCAACGATTCCAAGCATGCAAACTGGCGGCTTCGGCGCTCCGTGCGGAGAGTAATGCGCACGGTAGGGAGCGAAGCAGAAGCAGGCGGCAAGAAAAAAACAGCATTCTGGAAAATTGCGACTGCTGTGTTGATTTAATCCCATCCCAAAGTTGTAGCCCGCTTGAAGCCGTTGGCGGAGGCGTTGATGCCTGTTCTTGTACGCCTTGGTAATAACAATGCCATTCCGATCGGCAAAACAAAGGCAAGGCCAAACGTATTCGAGCGCAGTACTGCCTGTATTTCTCCGTGTGTTTCATAGCGGGAATTAGCGTCCCGTCAACAGGTAGAAACTTGAATATCCGGGCAGCAGTGAGCACTGTTCTAGTAATTAAATATCTGATTTATTAGTCATAAATGAGAATATTGCCGACAGCATAAAAACTAGTCACTGGTTCAAAAAAGGTTTACATTCTAGCTGCGGTAAAACTTTCACAGAACAAAAGGTAACTAATAATGAATAATAAAAATAAAGTACTATTTTTGGCTGGAGTAACATGCTCTTTTCTTTTGGCCGGGTGTAACTCTGCCGGTTTAGGAGAGGGACTTCTTAAACAATCGCTTAATTCCGCTACATCCTCGGCGCAGGCACCGTCTGCGGTGGGCGGTTCGACAGGTTCCACTGAAGCTGTCACATACAAAAATAACGATCGCAATTTTTCTTTTACCATACCTGCCGGCTGGTCGAAACAAAGCGGCGATGTCAATTCAGATAGCGTTCTATTTATGCAGGAGCCTTTGAGCAAAACCTGTAGCTTCCAGTTTAATATGACCAGGATGCAAACGGACTTTCCTGCGGAAGCTTCGGTTAAGGCGTCTTTAGACAGCGCCAAGAAAGACATTAAGATTGACAAGAACCTTTCCGCCAAGCGCCGCGATGAGTCGGGGATGGAAAACGGCAAAAAAGTACGTTTTACCCGCGGTTGGGAGCTTGTTGAAAAGGGCAAGGCGGGTGGTCATCAACGCATTATCTATCAAGCTTACGAT
>CAZJOY010000338.1:0-3725 GCA_964547705.1 uncultured Methylobacter sp.
TTATCAACCTTTTAATTCCATGTAAGCCATGAAAAACAAGAAAGCAACCCTAGCCTTTACGGATATACTCCTAAGTTAAAGGATAATGCTGAAGATTGCAAGTGTCGACAGCATCACTGGAACGATAAACACCATATAAAACAAATGGTTTTGGAAGCCGGCACTATCTACACGACCTTCTTCACAGTCAATATAGTTCCCTCTACTGCCATCAACATAAAATATCAGCTCATTCAAACATGTAGGGAATTATTAGTTAGGCCTTCAATCGATCGTTTATCTGAGCAGCGTGTTTCAGATCTATGAAAGAAATTATTTATCAACATCGTAAAAATGATTTTTTTTACCAGCAATGTTAGAATCAATGCAATTTCTGACTAACCAGATTTAACGGATGTCAACAGACTCTCAACAGAACACTCATCACTCACCGGTATTGGAATTTAAAAGTAGTAATTTTTCTGTACCTGTTTTGGTCTTAGCCAGTAATGACCTCATTGCTATCAAACAACAATTACAAGAAAAAATCCATCAGGCTCCGGAGTTCTTTAAGAATTCGCCGTTAGTATTTGACTTGCAGGAACTGAGTAATCTCAATCTCGACATTGACGTTACTAAACTTACCAACATCATACGTAAACTGGACTTGTTACCGATAGGAATACGCGGCGGCACTGCGCAGCAGAATCAACAGGCATTGAAGCTTGCGATCCCTACTCATTCAGGCCATATAAACCATAACACAGTAGTATCGCCCGAAAAACCAAAACAACAAACGCCTGAGCCTGAGATTACACCCGAACCGCAATTCGTCACTGTAAACAGCACATTAATCACTCATCCGGTCCGTTCCGGCCAACGTATTTATGCTTCAGGTGATTTGATCATTTTGGCCCAAGTCAGCGCCGGAGCTGAAATCTTGGCTGAAGGTAATATCCATGTCTACGGCTCGCTAAGAGGCCGCGCTTTAGCAGGTGTGCAAGGAGACACGGAAGCTCGTATTTTTTGTTCCGATTTACAGGCTGAACTTATTTCGATTGCCGGAAACTATAAGATCAGTGAAGATTTGAATAGCGCAGTTCTCAATCAACCCGTTCAAATCTATTTACAAAACCATACTTTAATTATTAAAGATATTTAACTTATATTGCTCCGTGGAGGAAAAATTTGTGGCACGAATCATAGTCGTAACATCGGGTAAAGGCGGCGTTGGTAAAACAACCACAAGCGCCGCTATAGCCATGGGGCTTGCAAAAAGAGGTCACAAAACAGCAGTCATCGATTTCGATGTCGGCTTGCGTAACCTGGATTTAATCATGGGTTGCGAGCGTCGCGTCGTTTACGATTTTGTTAACGTTATCAACGGCGAAGCCGGCCTTAACCAAGCATTAATACGCGACAAGAATTGTGACCAGCTTTACATCCTGCCCGCTTCGCAAACCCGTGACAAAGATGCATTAAGCCAGGAAGGTGTAGGAAAAATTTTGGAAGAACTGAAAAAAGACTTTAAATACATCGTCTGCGATTCTCCTGCCGGTATTGAAAAAGGCGCTCATTTAGCTATGTACTTTGCCGATGATGCTTTTATCGTGACTAACCCCGAAGTTTCTTCCGTACGTGACTCTGACCGTATGCTAGGCATTTTATCGAGCAAATCGCGCCGGGCCGAACAAAACGAAGAACCCATCAAGGAATATCTGCTCCTGTCACGCTACTCACCTGATAGAGTCAAATTGGGAGAAATGTTGAGCGTAAATGACGTTCAGGAAATCTTATCATTGCATTTACTGGGCGTTATTCCTGAATCAAAATCGGTGCTTAATGCATCAAACTCCGGCATCCCTGTTATTCTCGATGAAAAAAGCGACGCAGGCCAAGCCTATGCCGATATCATTGCTCGTTATTTGGGTGAAGATAAACCCCATCGTTTTATTGATGAGAAAAAAGGCCTCTTTGGGAAGTTGTTCAGGAGCAAATAATGAGTTTACTGGATTATTTTAGAACATCTAAAGCCAGTTCGGCATCGCTTGCCAAGGAAAGACTGCAAATTCTGGTTGCTCATGAACGCAGCTCCAGAAATCAACCGTCTTACCTTCCCCAATTGCAAAAGGAATTACTGGAAGTTATTCGAAAATACGTTAATGTAGGACAAGACGCCATTTCTGTTAATTTTGAACAAAACGACACTCAGGAGACACTTGAATTAAATATTGTACTTCCTGATAATCAAACTAAAGCTTCTTAACGCAACAATCCAAACTAAAGGTGATTACTATGTCTAATACGATCGGCGATGCAGCAGGAACAGTCTGGAATTATCTGGATAAAAACGGACCGTCCAGTGTGAATAAGGTTACCACTGAAACAGGCATCAGTAAAAATGATGCTCAACGGGCTATCGGTTGGTTATGCAAGGAAGACAAGCTGTTCATTGAAATGATAGGTCGAACTGAAACGCTATCGTTGAAATAAATTAGATAGACTAGCTGTAAAGACAAGGCGCTGCACGGCTTTACAGCTAGTCTTACAAATTTATTGTAATTCCCGGTGGCGAACAATGACATTAAAAAAAGGACCTTTAAACTGCCTGGCGAATGCATCCACCAAATAAACCGAACGATGCTGACCACCTGTGCACCCTATAGCCACTGTCAAATAACTACGCCCTTCAGCTTCAAATCGGGGAATCCAACGTTCAAGAAAATCCTTAATATCCTTAAAAAGCTCGGCAACCAATTCCTGTTCATTAAGAAAATCAATTACCGGCTTATCTTTTCCCGTTAAACCACGCAATTCCGGAATCCAATAAGGATTTGGCAAGCTGCGGGCATCAAATACAAAATCGGCATCTAATGGGACGCCATGCTTAAAACCAAAGGATTGAAACTGCAAAGAAATATGCCTGCCATCCCTTTCGCCCACCTGATCCCTAATCAGTTCCCGCAATTCGTGGTAATGTGTTCGACTGGTATCAATGACCACGCTGGCGTGTCTGGCAACCGGCGTCAACATTTCCTTCTCAATTTTTAACGCTTCTCTTAACGGTACATTTGAATCCGTTAATGGATGCCGCCGCCGGGTTTCGCTATAACGCTTTAATAAAGTAGATTCTTCAGCCTGCATGAAGATAATTTCGCAATCAATCTGTTTACTGCGTATTAGCTCCAGGCTTTCGGAAAAATCGGCTAGGCTTTCGCTTTGGTTCCTGGCATCGATTCCAATTGCCGTTTTTGCATAGGTAAGTTTATCTACCAACATGACATGGTTGATAAAGTCTTCCAGCAATGTCACCGGCAAATTATCAATACAATAATACCCACAATCTTCCAGTGTATCCAAAGCGATACTTTTACCTGAACCGGAAAGACCACTAACGATTAATAATTTCATAATTGGATACTCAAAGATCAATCGCTCCATGCCTTGCTTTCGATCGCTACGCCAGACGCGCCCTTACCGTTCCCATCCTTGGGACCGTAACTCCTATATAACTTATAAGGATGTGGAGAACGAAGACTTTTGCCCGCGTAATCGATCTTCACCTCTTTCCCCTGAGTCATTTACCTTATCTATGCTGACCGGTTTTTTCTTTGTGCTTGATAATTTGACGATCTAACTTATCCACCATGGCATCAATAGCTGCATACAGATCTTCTTGATGATCTTCGGCAAACAATTTAGCTCCGCTCAATTGCAATGTTGCTTCAGCCTTTTGAATTAACTTT
>CAZJOY010000339.1:0-3714 GCA_964547705.1 uncultured Methylobacter sp.
ATTGTCAATTTTATACTTTTTCTCCTGTCAATGGAGAGATAGCGCGATTGCCCTGCCACACATCGTACCGGCTAAAAGCCAATATATTTTTTTCGTAACGTATCGCAAATCGAGTGTTGCTATTCAGTGTAAACATTATTAATGTACATAGATATGAGCAACACAGACTCTGTTGAGATGAGAGACGCATCATTTGTAAACATCACCCAACATTCAGAAACCGGACTCATTATTTATAAACCGCTACCATCGATAATATTGCCAAGTGCTTAATTTCCTGCGATTTATATTAAAATTCCGAAAAAATATATAAGGACAACAGTTAGATGTTTATAGAAGAGACTCACGATCCGGATGACTGGATGACAGCATTATTAAGATCACCTATTTTCCAACGCCTCCCGCCCACGAATTTACAAAAAATCTTAATGAGTCTGGAAGCTGTCCATTTCCGTAAAGGCGAAGTTATTGTCGACCAAGGCGGTGTGGGAGACTATTACTATCTGATTAAAAACGGGCAATGCGAATTAACGCGCAAACCATCGCCTAACGCAAAAGAGATTAGATTGGCTCAGCTGGCCACCGGCGACACTTTCGGCGAGGACTCGCTGCTTTCCGATGCGCCCAGAAACGTAACGATTACCGCAATAACGGATATTTCTTTATTACGGTTAAATAAACAACAATTTGTATCTTTAATAAAAGCGCCTTCTCTATCGTTTGTTACTCATATAGAGATGCAGGAAGCGGTAAAACAGGGAGCTATATTGCTGGATGTACGCTCCCCGGACGATTATGAAAATCACCATCTTGAGGGCAGCGTTAATGAACCTTTTTTTTCATTAAGAATGCAGCTTAAAACATTAAATCGTGAAAAACCTGTCATTGTGGTTTGCAATGACGGAAAAATCAGCGAAGCCGCGGTATTTTTGCTGCTCCGCAATAAAATCAATGCAAAGATTTTGTCCGGCGGAATAAGCGGCATCGAACCCGAATCGGAACCGGAACCGGAACATGATGTCAATCCGCCGGACAATAAACCCGTCAATGTCCCCAACAACATACAGGACAATCAAATAAGACTGTTTCAATCGGAAATTGAAGCGCTCAAAATGACCAACAAACAGCTCAACAACAAGTGCATGAAACTGGAGTTTGACAAGCAACATGCTGAAAAACAAGTCAGGATATTGCACAAACAGCTGGAAAAACTAACCCAAGTGCTGGATAAGCTTAAAGGCGAATAAAACCGCCTTTAAGAATACTCGAGTGACTTAAGACTAGTAAAAGTTACAGACTCCCCAGCGGATTTCCCTGTTAGTCCGATTCCGAAATAACAAATACTTTTGATTGTTGCCCTCTAAAACATTTCCCATAACTTTAGCCGCCCCTCGCCATGTTTGTTTTTTACTTCGTTTTTCAACATAAACAGATCTGGCAATTTCACTTTTTGCTTCCAGCCAATCTTTAAGCTCATTGCCTGGTTGAAAGCCGCGTTTTTCAGCTTTGTAGTAGGCGGCTTCAGCGATCATTTTATCAAGGTCAACAGCCCGAACCGGTGCGCTGTCCGCCATCGTAAAACCGTACCTTATCAAATTGACAACATCTTGCGGCGAGCTTCCCTTAATACCTATTTGAGCAGGTTTCAACTCTGCCAAAGTACCGAATAAACGATCCCATATGGATAAAACCGATCCATAATTATGGTCGTGCTCGCTACGCTGAACTGAATGATGAACACGATGCAGGTACGGCGTAATAATGACCCGCCCCAAAAACCGCTCACCCCGGAATGAAACATTGGTGTGGTGCAGCATGGTAAAAAGCGTAATGATCGCCTCATTCACAAGCACTAATGCGCTTTGTATTCCTAACACAACAATCAACAGCGCTTTCATCAGGTTGATGATGACAATCTCCACAAAATGTATCCGAAACGCCGTTGAAACATTCAAATAGCGGTCATTGTGATGCACCTTGTGAAACATCCATAAGCAACCGAAGCTGTGACTGGCTTTATGCACACCATACAACAGCAAATCCATCGCCAAGAACGAAAGAACTGCCTTCCAAGCCGGGTTCGGCATATAGCTTAACAAGCCCTTACCGGAATATTGCTCGGCCAAAACCAACAACGACGGAATCGATAATAAAGATATAACAAGACTGTTGAAAGCAAACAATTCGATGTTCGCACGGTAGGACTGGCGCAACTGCCCGATCAGTGGTTTTTCTCTGGGAGAGTAAGATTCAAGAATCACGCACAAAACAAAGAAAAGAAACAGGACCAATGCTGTTCCTCCTCCTGACGACATATTTACAATCCAAGTTAGATAGGATTGAAGTAAGGTAATTGAAGATTTAAATTCGCTTAACATTGCCTTCTCCTCATCACAAAATCGATGTAATTATTAGAGCAAAGTTATCTTAACTGGAAATTATAAAAAGCGACTTGCGAAGTTTGCCATTCAAAAACCGCGTCGCTAATGGACTTATAGTGTTAATAAGTTCGCTAACTCGCATGGCTGGTACTCGTGGATGCTACTAGGAAAATAACCTAATCCGGTTACTATTTTAATAAAATAACATGGTGCTTTTTCAAGTATCGACAAGGGTGGTATCAAAAAAATTTATCCTGTTTGGCGCTCAATGTTGCCGAAAATCACTTCCGGCAACATTGAACGCCTCATCCTTAAACCTTTCGTGCCATTTAGACCGAGCTTAGAAAAAACCTAATGGATTAATATCGTAGCTGACCAGCATATTTTTAGTTTGCTGATAATGATCCAGCATCATCTTGTGTGTTTCGCGGCCCACACCCGACTTCTTATAGCCGCCAAAAGCCGCATGAGCCGGATAATGATGATAACAATTAACCCAAACCCGACCGGCCTGAATGCCTCGCCCCATACGATAGGCACGGTTCATATCGCGACTCCATACACCAGCGCCCAAACCAAACTGAGTGTCATTGGCAATCTCCAACGCTTCAGCTTCATCTTTAAACGTGGTAACCGATATCACAGGACCGAAAATTTCTTCCTGAAAAATACGCATCTTATTACCGCCTTTCATGATTGTCGGTTCGATATAGTACCCTTCGGAGAAACCGCCGCCTAAAGACTCCGCCTTGCCGCCGATTAACACTTCCGCGCCCTCGTCTTTGCCGATTTGCAGATAACCCAAAATCTTGTCGAATTGTTGTTTAGAGGCTTGCGCGCCGACCATCGTTTCGGTGTCCAACGGATTGCCGCGTTTAATCTGCTTCGCGCGAGCGATGACTTTGGCGATAAACTCATCGTAGATGGATTCCTGCACCAGCAAACGGGACGGACAAGTACAGACTTCACCTTGATTGAAAAATGCCAATACAGCGCCTTCTACACATTTGCTGATAAAATCGTCTTCCTGGTTTAACACGTCTTCAAAGAAAATATTCGGCGATTTTCCGCCCAACTCGACGGTTGACGGAATAATATTTTCTGCCGCGCATTTTAAAATATGCGAACCGACAGGCGTTGAACCGGTAAAGGCTATTTTTGCTATCCGTGTACTGGTCGCTAAGGCCTGCCCTGCTTCCGCGCCATAGCCGTTGACGATATTAATCACACCTGCCGGCAATAAGTCGCCGATTAATTCCATCAACACTAAAATAGACGCCGGGGTTTGCTCGGCCGGTTTCATCACCACGCAGTTGCCCGCAGCCAAGGCCGG
>CAZJOY010000340.1:0-3706 GCA_964547705.1 uncultured Methylobacter sp.
AATGGGCAAGCCTTTGTCGGCTACCGGCGATTATCGATGAAGGCGATGCGGTCGGCGTGCGCATTTTCGACACTGAGCAAAAAGCTGCGCTACAGCATCAGGCCGGATTAATGCGCTTGTTTCAATTGCAACTGCGTAAAGAATGCACTTATGTATTGAAAAACATGCCGAAGTCGGCAACAGCGGAACTGACCTATAACCGTTTGCCGAAACATCCGATTATCGGCGGCGACGGCGTGGTTTCGTATAAAGACGACATACTTTATGTAGCTTTGTACGGCGTATTTGTCGAAGGCCGGACCATTATTCGCAGCCAGCAGGCGTTTGAGCAAAGCTTGCAGCAAAATAAGTCCGGGCTGATCGGCGCCGCCAATGATGCCGGGAAAATCGCATTGGAAATCATGGAACTGTACGGCGCGCTCAAGACCCAGCTGAACCGCTTCAATGCGAATGACCCGATGGCGAAAGATATTAACGAACAGCTGGATTTGCTGATTTATGCCGGGTTTATCCGCAACACGCCGTCTCAACAGCTCAAAGCGATACCGCGCTATTTAAAGGCCGCGCAATACCGGCTGGATAAGCGCGATAACACGTCACAAAAAGTCCAGGACATAACACGTTATGCGACACGGTTTTGGCAGGATATGCAGAAGAAGGCCAAGAAAGACAAGGTTGTACCGGAGCATGAACCGTATCGCTGGATGCTGGAGGAATTCAGGGTGTCGTTGTTTGCGCAGCAGCTTAAAACGGCTTATCCGGTTTCGGCGAAAAGGATGGATAAGGCTTGGGATGAGAGAGGGTGATTTGTTTAATGTAGTTTATCCTACAAGGCTAAAGTGATGTCAAAATTAATATTTTATGTACACTCAAATTACAATTCATTTGCTTTAGAGTTAGATAATAGCTCTAAAGCAGCGTCAGATGCATATATAGAATTGATTTCAATATTTTGGGAAGTTAAAAATGGAGTCATTAAAATAGTTCCCTTGCAGAAAATGAATAACAAAACGAGAGAAATGTATATTGAATTTATAGCCAGGCATAAAGAAAAGTCACCAAAATTAAATCGTTTACAAAGCTCATTAGAAAAAATAAGCGATAATGAACATTACTTTACATCTAATAAATCAGAGTATTCGGCAAAGGAAATCCTGTTTATAAGTAATTTGATTAGTGCTTGTAATGGTTCTTTAACAGAAGAGGAAGCTGCTAAAAAGTTTACAAAGCTTACATCCCAACAAGATAGTGTTTTTGGAAAAGTATTATATAACTATGAGCTTATAGTTTTTGATTCTTCGAAAAGAATTACAATAGGAGAATCTGATAGGAATAAGAGAATATGCATTTTCTGTGAAAATGGGATGAATACGGATGTTAAAACAACATTTAAACTGAAAGCTCATGCTTTTTCTGAAGCCCTTGGTAACAAGTCAATTGTTCTAAATGAAGAATGTGATGCATGTAATAGCAAATTTGGTTCCTCTATAGAAGAAGACCTCATTAAATATTTAGATATATATAGAGTATTTTTTAAAGTGAAAGGTAAGGATGGTATTCCTAAATTACAATTTGATAATGGAGCAGTCCAAATATATGATGAAATTATGACGGTTATGTCGCAAGACATTGAACATGACAAAGAAACTGGAAGTCTTAAAGTTTTATTAAAATCTAATCATGAATTAATAAACATAAATATTTACAAAGCACTTTGCAAATATGCTCTTAGCGTAATTGATAAAGGTGAGCTTATTAATTTAAAAGAGACAATAAGTTGGATTAAGTCAAATGAAGAAACGAATATTCAACTTCCAAAGGTCGCAGTAGCAATATCAAATATATTTGTTGATACCCCTGTGCTTGGATTATATGTTAGAAAAAATGACAACTATATGTATCCGCATATTATTTCAGAGTTTAAGTTTAAGTCTTTGGTATTTGTTTATTTACTTCCATTTTCAATAAAAGATAAGTTGAGATTTAGTGATCCAGAATCATATGAGAATTTTTGGAACACATTTAAACATTACTCATCAATAGGGAATTGGGTATTTAACGATTTCTCATCTTCTGAAAAGAGTAAGTTTCAATTTAAAATTCAAATAAATAATAAAAAATATCAAGGGTCGTAGGGTGCGGTGAGGAACGAACCGCACCATTCGCGTCGTCTTCGATTGATGCGGTTCGCTGGTTCCCAAGCTCCAGCTTGGGAACCCAGTCGCGGAAGCTCCAGCTTCCCGTCCACCATAACCCAAAAAAGGGGTAATCATGCCTAGAAGCCGCTACCGCGTTCAATGCAACCCTTGTCCACACTTCTTCCTAACCGCAACGGTAAACCACTGGCTACCGCTATTTACCCGCCCGGAAACCGTAAATGTTGTGCTGAACTCTTGGCGCTTCTTGCAGCAGGACTCGGGTTTCCAGCTATACGGTTATGTCATCCTTGAAAACCACCTGCATTTTATCGCCGCTTCGGAAGATTTAAGCCATGATATGCAGCGATTTAAATCGGGAAGCTGGAGCTTCCTCAACTGGGTTCCCAAGCTGGAGCTTGGGAACCAGCGATGAATATTTAACTTGGTAACATCAATTGCAACAATGCCTGATCGTCAACGTCGGAGGTCAACGATATGAAAAAATTAGTCATCTATAATCACGGCAAGGACAGTATTCCTTGGGGCGAAAAGACCAAACACTTTGCCGAGGTTGCGAAACGTCACGGTTATGCATTCGAAAGCCCCGATTATCAACAGCAACCAGACCCGGACAAACGTGCCGAGCAACTGTTGGCGATGGATTTAAGCGGTTTTGAGCAAGTGGTGTTGATTGGTTCCAGCATGGGCGCTTATGTATCGACCGTTGCTTCGGAAACGATCAAGCCGAAAGGGCTTTTTTTGTTGGCGCCTGCGTTTTATTTGCCCGGCTACCGGCAGACTGAGTTTAAGCCGGCGGCCGAAGACATTAGGGTATTTCATGGCTGGCAGGATGATATTGTGTCGCCGGAGAATGCCTGGCGTTTTTGCCGACAATATCGGGTACGGTTGAATCTATACGATACCGATCACCGGATGCTCAGCGTAATTGCCCAGTTGACTGAAGAATTCAGCCGGTTCTTGGCCGGCTTTGACGAAGGTTGAGTTTTAAGGTCAGCCAGGTAGTACTGTTTTTCGCTGGTTCCCAAGCTCCGGCTTGGGAACCCAGTCGATCACCACCACATAAAGGGGGGGTAGCCATGCCTAGAAGCCGCTATCGCGTCCAATGCAACCCTTGTCCACACTTCCTAACCGCAACGGTAAACCACTGGCTGCCGTTGTTTACCCGCCTGGAAACTGTAAATATTGTGCTGGACTCTTGGCGCTTTTTACAGCAGGACTCGGGTTTCCAGCTATACGGCTATGTTATTCTTGAAAACCACCTGCATCTTATACCCAAAGGGCATAAGTTTCGTTTGAGCAGATAAGCTGCTCAACTCAGCTTTATCGCCGCTTCGGAAGATTTAAGCCATGATATGCAGCGATTTAAATCTTATACTGCGAAGCAAATCATCGCGCATCTGAAACAATGCCGCTCGGTTAAGTTGTTGGAACTGCTGGCGTTCTTCAAGCGTGCTCATAAACAAGAAACTAGGTATCAGGTATGGGAATAAGACAATCATCCGCAAATCATCGAATCTGAGGCGGTTATGCATCAGAAGTCGGATTAC
>CAZJOY010000341.1:0-3705 GCA_964547705.1 uncultured Methylobacter sp.
CGTCGATTTCGACCTGGGTATAGCCGGATGATTTATTGTAGTTCGGCTTCGGACGGGCAATATCGATTTCCCGGTGCGCGACATTAAAATCACCGCATGCGATCAACGGTTTCTTGCTTTGCAATTGCTGACAATACGCCAAGAATTCGCGATCCCACGTTTGGCGGTAATCCAACCGGGACAAGGCCTCGCCGGAGTTCGGCACATAAACGTCGAGCAGGAAAAAATTCTCGAATTCGGCAACGATCACGCGACCTTCCAAATCATGCTCGACAATGCCAATATCGCAAATAACTTGTAGCGGCTCTTTCCGTGACAAGATCGTCACACCGGAATAGCCCTTGCGCTCGGCGCAATTGGAATAAATCCGGTAGCCGTCGATGCCCTCCAAAGCTTTGTCGATTTGATCGGCCTGGGCCTTGGTTTCCTGCAACAGAATACAGTCGGCATCAAGCAGCTTGAGCGTTTCGGCAAAACCTTTGCTTTGCACAGCGCGAACGCCATTGACATTCCAGGAAATGATTTTCATGCGGAGATTCCTTCTGGTGGGTTAGAAGTTTGGACTTTAACGGTAAATCTGGGATTTGTAGTTTCGACTTCTTCAAACATTCTCAAGCGGAACAGTGCCTTCGTCTTTACGCTCTGCAATGACTGCCAAGTCTTCAAGGTCTTCTAACAATTCCAAATAGTCTGCCATTGGCAAAATGACTGACACCTTTTGCCCGTTTGCATCGTTATGTATTGTGGTTGTGTACTCATTGGCTTGACTCCTGTTTTCTGTTGACCCGGATTATACCGCTTTGGACGCAGATGGACATTACGCCGTTAACCCCAACAAAATACATGATTCCTGAATTCAGCGTACGCTAGACGGTTTCATGAAGTTTTCAATATTGGCCTCCCAAGCGCTGATCCAGCCGGGAATTTCGCTTGCCGGCATGGGTTTCGCTATGAAATAGCCTTGAGCCAGATCACAGCTCGTGCTGCGCAGAAAATCCCAATCCGCTTGGTCTTCGACACCTTCGGCCACTGTTTTCATGCCCATTTGTTGTGCCAGACTCAGACTGGCATAGCAAATGGCGCGCAAGGTATCGTTGTCGGCCGCACCATGCACAAACCCTTGATCCACTTTGAGTTCGTCGAAAGGAATGTCGCGTAACTGGGATAGCGAAGAATGGCCGGTGCCAAAATCGTCAATTGACAGGCTGAAACGCTTCAAACACAGACGGGTAAGAATTTCCAACGGTGCCGATAAGTTCTTCATCAGCTGGCTTTCAGTCACTTCCAGCACGATGCCTCCCGGTGCAATACCCGCAGCGGCAGCAGCAGCTATCATATAATCCGCAAATGCCAAGGTAGCGAGATTATCCATCGAAATATTGATCGCTACACGTAGGCGCAAGCCGCTATCCTGCCAAGTTTTGGTCTGAGCAAAGGCTTCGCCGACGACAGTCCGTGTCAGATCATCGATTAACCCATGCTCTTCCGCCAAGCCGATAAACTGGTCGGGAAACACTATGCCGTCTTGGGGATGGCGCCAGCGTACCAGGGATTCGACCCCCACCACCTTGCCGCTCGCCAGCTCCACTTTAGGCTGGTAATAATTGACCAGCTCGCCATTGACAATGGCCGCGCGCACTTCGTCGGCGCTGTATACTTTCTTTGCCGCACGAGGCTCATTCGGACAGGGTGGCGTCCATTTATCCAAAAGCGCCGACAAATCCTCCGGCTTAACGGGTTTACGCAGATATCCAAGGATCGATATTTTGTGCTCCAGTATCAGTTTCTCGGCGGTCTGCAGCATGCGTTCATCCTCGCCGCTGATCAGGATAAGGCTGCCGGTATAGCGCCGCTCGACCAAGTGCCGCACGAACTCTACCCCATCCATTTCCGGCATGTTAAGGTCCATCAAAATCATATCCGGCGGGCTGTTCGGCCGATCGATCCACTCCAGCGCGACGCGCCCGCTGTCGCAGGCCGTCACCTGGCTAAAGCCAAGGTTAGCCAGTATGCGTCCTAGCAGCTTGAGTATGAAAGGCTCGTCATCGAGCACCAGAATTTTGATTGTAGATTTTTCAATCATGGTTTTCCTCTTGATTTTACTCGTCCCGGATATTTACGGGCTCTCCAATGCGTCCAAATATTCGTCCACGACGGTTATTTCTACCTCAAATCGGGGTAAAAGTGCTATCAATAGCTCGATCTGATCCGCCCTGCCCGCCTGTTCTATCTCTGCACACAATTCGCCAAGCGCCAGCGCACCTACCGAACGAGACGAAGACTTAAGTTTGTGTGCCAGCGCGACCACCTCTGCCGCTCGCCCGGCTTCATAGGCGACTTTCAACTCCCCCGCAATCTGTGCCGCACTGTTACGGAAATCATGCAGAAACTCACTGATCATCGCCGAGTCGTCGCCTACCAGATCCTTGAGCACGTTCACATCCACCGGTTCAACCGCCGTGGCCTGCATGATCTGCGTCGGTGTGGCAGCCGGGTTGGATTCGGCAGCGGCCGGCAGCCATTTTTCCAGCATGGTTTTCAGCTGCGCCAGTTGCACCGGCTTGCTCAGATAATCATCCATGCCGACGGCACGGCAATAGTCGGCCTCACCTTTGAGGGCATTGGCGGTGAAAGCTACGATCGGCATGCGCCGGGAATCCTTTTCTTCGGCGCGAATGGCCGTGGTCAGGTCATAGCCATCCATTTCAGGCATGTGCAAGTCAGTGAGCAACAGCGCGTAGTCACCGCTCTGCCAGCGCTCCAGAGCCTGACGGCCATTGTCGGTCACATCTGCAGCAAAATCGAGCAGCGCAAGCTGGCGCCGGATCACCTTCCGGTTGGTTTCGTTGTCTTCGGCCACCAGGATCAATCGCCCCTGACGTAGGGCTTCCTCTCTCGACGGCGGGCTGAAAGCCGCCTCAGTCTTGCTTGGCAGAGGCGCCGCTTTTTCCTCCTGTTCCCGCCCGATCGCAATGGACACCGCCTTGAACACAGTCCCTTGAGTCAGCACATTGCCGTCCACCAGCACCATACCGATATCCTCCAGGCGTGGCTTGCGGCGTTGCCCGCACCCGATGACAATGAAACGTATATCTTGTTCCGGGCGGCGGCAGGAAATGGCGCGCAGTTCATCCAGCGGTGATGGCGCAGTCGCTGCATCGATGACCCACACCCACGGGCCTGACGAAACCGCCCCGTTCAATTCCTGTGCCACAGCCAGATCCGGCGCCCGTTCGACGGCCGCGCCTCCGTGTGCAAGATACGCTGCAACATCGTCGGCCAGCCCCAACGCGCCTCCCACCACCAAACACGAAAGCCTGGCAACCGGAGATTCTACCGTATCGGCCTTGGCCGGCAGCGGTACTAAGGGCAGGCGTACGCTGAAGGTGGAGCCTTTACCGGGTTCGCTTTGCACTGCGATCTCACCGCCCATCAGTTTCACCAGATGGAAAGAGATGGCCAGCCCCAGCCCCGTGCCGCCAAAGCGCCGGGTGGTGGAGGCTTCGGCCTGAACGAAAGGAATGAACAGTCCCGACAGGGTCTCTTTATCCATACCGATACCGTTATCGGATACGCGAAATTCCACGATAACCCGCTCCGGACTGCGCTCGACCAGCACGGCCCGCACCGATACCCGGCCTGCCCCCTCCTGTCCGCCGGAAAACTTGATCGCGTTGTTGACGAGGTTGACCAGCATCTGGCGCA
>CAZJOY010000342.1:0-3667 GCA_964547705.1 uncultured Methylobacter sp.
GCTACAAGTACCTTAATTTATATTAATGATCGGAATAGTCATTAAAAATGGAAACACAGCACGTTGACAATAGGCGCTTTTTCAACAATCAGTTTTAATGTTTCGCATTATGAAATACTAGATTAGGTTTGATACACCTCATCATGACTACCGACATTGACCGGAATAATTTCCTTTTCGGTGATGATCATTTCCAGAGTTATTCGATAGCTAATATTGATCGATACCGAATGCAAAGCCGCCAGCTTGCCTTTTAGCGGATGCAATCGTAATGAAGGATGGTAGGGATTTTGGGCCAGCAATAACAAGGTTTTGCGGTATTGCTCTTTTAGCTCGGGATGCTGCTGCGCAAATCGTTTAGCGCGTTTTTTATAGCTATCGGTAAAAATTAAGGTGTAGCTCATTCGCCGAATAGTTCGGTTACATGTTGATCGACGCTGTCTTTGCTAAATCGGCCTGCGGCAATATCCTGTTGCGTCTGATAGAGTGCGGCTTCCAGTTCCATTTCACGGAGATAATGATAATGTTCGATTTTCATCACCACAAAGCTTTCTTTACCGCGCACGGTTATGACGGCTTCCGGCTGATTCGCAAGGCTCTCTTCTAAACAGGCCACACCTTTGGTTTTTAAATCGTTTGCTGTAATCATGTTAATCACCTGATAAATAGTACGATTAACTATATTATTGAGAGTATTGCTTGTCAATTAAGCGTTCTTCGCAATGAACTTCTATGCATCATGTATTTTTATCGACTGATTTATTGATTAAGACTACAACCGCCTTGCCCCATGCGATAAACAACATCGACCAAGCCCAGCCCGGCTTCACGGTGGGTCACCATGATCACGGTTTTAGAGTGAGATGGGAGTAAGTTAAGACTTGTTCCGTTCGCCCTGCCCCCCATTCGACCATCTCATGACAGGCTTCGGCTACGCTCAGGAGAGCCTTGCCGGATGGGGCTTACCACGAACGGCTTAACTTAATGGCAGTAACGCGCTATACAGAAGCGATAACCGCATCGTTCAGCTTAAATTTATCAACGGCGTTATATAATGTTTTTAACGCGCTAAAACAAGAGCGCAAAATCGACTTCACCAGAAGTCTTATCCAAATTAACCAAGGTTATTTCCATGAATAAGAAATTATTGACAATAGGTATCAGCGCAGTCCTTTTGAGCGCTTGTGTCACTGATCCTTACACGGGACAGTCCAGTCTCGGCAAGACGGCCATGGGCGGCGGCTTGGGCGCGGCAACCGGAGCCGGTATCGGGACTCTATTTGGCGGCAACGATCTTAAAAATGCCGGATGGGGCGCTTTAGCCGGTGGCGTCGTCGGCGCGGCTGTGGGAGCGTATATGGATCACCAACAAGAAGAAATGCAGCAATCGCTGCAAGGTACCGGTATCGAAGTGCAAAGAACAGCGGAAAACACGCTTAACCTGACTATGCCAAGCAACGTGACGTTTGCGTTTGATTCGGCAACCTTAACGCCGCAGGCGCAAGGCGCTTTGGATTCGGTAGCAAAAGTATTAAATCAATACCCTGAATCGACAATCAATATAACCGGGCATACCGATGATGTCGGTTCAGATAGCTATAACCAGGTGTTATCGGAACGGCGCGCCTCCAGTGTTGCCGGTTATTTATCTCAACATGGCGTTAATCTTTCCCGCCTGAGCCAGCAAGGTATGGGGGAAAGAATCCCGAAAGCGCCTAATATCAATGAAGCAAACCGCGGACAAAACCGTCGGGTCGAGCTGGCTATTGTCGCCAATAACAATGCGGGCGCCGGTCAACAGCAGGGTAACCCTCAGCAACAAGGCTATCCTCAACAGCAAGGTTACCCGCAACAACAAGGCTATCCTCAGCAGCAGGGTTATCCGCAACAACAAGGCTATCCTCAGCAGCAGGGTTATCCGCAACAGCAGCAAGGCTACCCTCAACAACAGGGTTATCCGCAGCAACAAGGTTACCCACAACAGCAACAACAATATAATTACCCGCAATGACATTAAATCGTCCCGTTGTACTTTCATTTTCCGGTCATGACCCCAGCGGAGGCGCTGGGGTTCAAGCCGACATTGAAGCTCTGGTCAGCCATCGCTGTCATGCCGCCAGCGTCATCACCGCCTTAACCGAGCAGGATACCCGGAATGTCAAAAAACTGATTCCGCAAAGCCCGGAGGCCATTATCAGCCAAGCCGACACTTTGTTGGACGACTTACCGGTTAAGGCTTTTAAAATCGGTTTAATCGGTCATCATGAAACTGCGGCTGCCATTCATACGATATTAAAGCAGCACCCGCACATTCCGGTGATTCTAGACCCGGTACTGGCAGCCGGCGGCGGCGCTGAGCTATCAAATGAGCGGCTCATCGCAACTATCGTCGACTTGCTACTGCCCTGCACTACTGTGTTAACGCCAAACAGCGAAGAAGCCCGCAAACTGGTGGGATTGGCTGACCTGAACGACTGTGGTTTGGCATTGCTGGAAAAAGGCTGCGACTATGTGCTGATTACCGGCAGCCATGAAGACACGCCTTCGGTCAGCAATCAGTTGTTTCATGACCGACGCAGCTGGGAAACCTATACTTGGGACAGATTGCCGTTCAGCTATCACGGCTCCGGCTGCACATTGGCGTCCAGTATTGCGGCATTGATAGCGCACGGACTGGAACCTTTGCAAGCGGTCATGGAAGCGCAGGAATACACCTGGAATTCCCTAAATGCCGCTTACCAACCGGGCAAAGGCCAGCACATTCCCAATCGATTTTTCTGGATGGATGAAGATGAATGACAAAAGCCGATCTGCACGCATGAACTTCCCTGCAAGCGGATTGTATGCAATCACCCAAACCGACAATAAATCCGCCGATACTATTATTAATGAAGTTGCCGCAGCAATTAAAGGCGGTGCAGTGATCGTACAATACCGGGACAAAAACCCGGCTGACGCGCCATTTCTTGCCCGTGAGCTGGTTAAAATCTGCCATCGACATAACGTGCCGTTGCTAATCAATGATGACGTCGAACTTGCGGCACTGGTAGGCGCTGACGGCGTTCACCTCGGTAAAGAAGACGGCGCGGTGGCTCAGGCAAGAGAGCGATTAGGCAGCGACGCGATTATCGGCGTTTCCTGCTATAACTTTGTCGAACAAGCCATCGCGGCCCAAGCGCAAGGCGCGACTTATGCAGCTTTCGGACGGTTTTTCCCATCCTCGTCAAAACCGCTGGCAGCGCCGGCCCAAATCGAAACATTACGGCAGGCAAAACTTGCACTGACCATTCCCATAGTTGCGATCGGCGGCATTCTGCCGGACAATGGTTCACAGTTGCTTGCAGCAGGAGCCGATTTTTTAGCCGTTATCGGCGGACTATTCGACGACCAGCCGGAACAATCGGCTCGAGCTTATCAGGCCTTATTCAAACACTAAACGCTTTAAACCAAGCCGGGAAAACATGAGCATGACCGACAACCGTAGAGCATTTATCAAGAAGTCTGTTGTATTCGGCGGACTACTCGCCTCGCCTAAAGCAAATGCCGAATGGCTCGCCGACACGACATCAACCGACATACTGCAACAGACCTTAAAGCGTTTGTTTAAAGACCGGAAAATCATCGAATCCGATAAAATCGACATCCAGATTCCCAAGACGGCCGAGTT
>CAZJOY010000343.1:0-3646 GCA_964547705.1 uncultured Methylobacter sp.
TACACGAAAAGAGCGGCGCTCATCCTCAGTTTTCTTATCCCGAATTCAGGTTAAAGTTACTAAAGAGGAGGCATTGGCGAACGGCGAAAATACGAGCATAAACGCCAGCACATATAATGTTTTTTTCATTAAAAATCCTTCATTTTTAGTTGAACTGCAATTGTTCGACGAGAAGAGCGGCTCTATATAAATAAAATGACGCTCTAGCTACGCCGCCCTGGCAGTCGCGCAAAGTACTGACGGGCAACAGCGGTTTCGTTGCCCGAACATTTTTGCGTCCGTAAGTGGTTTTAAAGCAAGGGAGCTTGACTTGATTCCAATATGCTGCGCTTCGTTCCTCAGAATCTATGTTTCGGCAACTTGGCAACAATTGTGATTATGGCTTAAAGAACAGCGGTTGTATGCAAGCTAAAGCTGACGTCTATGAAGACTTTAGCCTAAAGTAAGCTGTGTAATCTCTAGCAATCTCACACGTTTACGAACTCATAACTGATGTGGCACATTCGGCCGAATTTGGATTGCTTTAACAGAAGCACACCCTGTGCATAACATCATTACTAAGCAGCTCTCTTTGGTAAAGGCAACTGAAATCTTCCGGCCACCACACCAGCAACTGTTAGGTCTTCATCCAGCTCTTCCCATCTTAACGCATAGCCATCGACCTCTATCTGAACCTGCTTGAGCTGGGCTTCTGAGGCTTGGCTCAGAATTCGATAACGATCGGCAGGGAAGCCGATAATGCGCCCATCGGTCAATTCCAGATAAACCATTCTGTTTTCAGCCCACGCCTTAATAGCAACAGGCTCTATTTCAATGTCCGTGATAGTCATAGTATTTTTCGATTAAGGTTTGTTGATGTTCAAAAACAAGTCGTTCGATTTCCCGTAAGTCAGAAGGAGATACTCCGCGATTACGAGCCAAGGCCACAGGATCCAACCAAAACTTACATTCGTTACCGGCGTTGCGTACATGAATATGGGGCGGCTCACTACCTTCATCGGAATAAAAATGAAAGCGTAAACTGCCAATTCTTAAAATTGTTGGCATAAGCTTAACATCGGTGACGATTCAAGTTTTTGATTATGACTAAATATAAGGCAAAATCCAGCGCTTTTTTAAATAACACTGCTAAGAGTTGACACCCAATATCATTGTTTATCCCACCAACTCCCCCACAACATAACTCTCATCAACCGCCGTCACAATACAGTTAATCGTCCGATTCTCCACCGACTGATCATTGCCGATTACACACCCGACGCGAAGATAATTCGGCGTATAACCGAACACGCGTTGCTTGCCATCATCCAATGCCTCGCTATAGCCTTCCCATAACACCGGAAATTCATTACCGACATTATCTGCAAAAAACTTCAGCTTCATTGTTTCGGCCAAATCGTGCAATTGCTTGCTGCGCTGTTTTTTTATCTCATTGCTCAGCTGGTTAGGCAAACCGGCGGCTTTGGTGCCTTCGCGGCTGGAATAGGTAAAAATATGAATATGCCCGAAACCGGTTTGCTTGATGAATTCAAAGCTCTGTTGCCACTCTTGTTCGGTTTCGCCGGGAAAGCCGACGATAATATCGGTGGTAATATTAAAGTGCGGGATTTTTGCGCGCAACTGCTTAACAATCGCGGCAAACTCATCGGTTTTACAACGTCTTGCCATGCGGCGCAGCACGGTATCCGAGCCGCTTTGCAACGGCAGATGCAGATGCGGCATCAGGCGGGGATTATCGAACAACTCGAAAAAATCGTCCGGCAGCTCCCAAGGCTCTAACGAACCTAATCTAAGCCGGGGAATGTCGGTCTCTGCCAGAATGGCTTTGATTAAATCGGACAGGTTGTTGCCCAAATCGCTGCCATAACCGCCCAAATGCACGCCGGTCAGGATGACTTCAGTGATGCCTTGTTTATGCAAAGCGTTGATTTCATCAATGACCGCCTGTACCGGACGGCTGTTTTCCTCGCCGCGCGCTACGGTAACGATGCAAAAGGTGCAGCGGTAACGGCAACCGTCCTGCACTTTCACAAAAGCGCGCTGCCTGCCGCGGGTGAACAACGATATTTCTCCCGGCTCTGTCGATAGGACGGGCATAGTGTTCATGTTCAATTCGCTCAGGGCTTTCTCGACCAGCTGGTCTTTATCCTTGTTGCTGACTATCAGGTCAACGCCCAATAAAGATGCGGCCTCATCCTGGTTCAAGGTCGCGTAACAGCCGCTGACCACGAGTTTAGCCTGCGGGTTATCGCGATGGATACGGCGTATCAGTTGGCGTGATTTTCTGGCCGCATCCTGTGTTACTGCGCAGGAATTGATGACGATCAGCTGGGCGGCTTCGGCTTGCTTGGTAATTTGATGACCGGACTTTTGAAAAGCCTGAGCCCAGGTTTCCAGTTCGGCTTCGTTAAGACGGCAACCGAGGGTTTTAAGGTGAACTTTCATAGCAGTTGGAAAAAATAGAACACGGATGATACGGATTTAACTGATAAACAAGGGTAAAAAAGAACACCACGAAGACACGAAGGACACGAAGTTTTATATATTTTCTTTGTGTCCTTCGTGTCTTCGTGGTGAAAGCTTTTCAATTATTGCGAATTAGCCAAAAAACCAATACGCGACAAATATCGACGCAACGATACCCGCCAAATCGGCTATTATCCCACAGGCGGCGGCATGACGAATATGTTTGATGCCGACCGAACCGAAGTAAATCGCCAGTACATAAAATGTGGTTTCGGTGCTGCCTTGCACAATCGACGATAAGCGCCCGGCGAACGAATCCGCGCCCATGGTTTTCATCGTATCGATCATCATCGCTCGAGCCCCGCTGCCGCTGAACGGCTTCATCAATGCGGTTGGCAGCGCATCGACAAAACGGTCGTCGAGCATGAAGTAATGTACGGCGGCTCGCGCCAAATCGGCCAGCAAATCCAACGCACCGCTGGCCCTGAATACGCCGATAGCAACCAGCATCGCGACCAGATAAGGAATAATCGTGGTAGCAGTGTGAAAACCTTCTTTGGCGCCTTCAATAAAAGCCTCGTAAGCGTTAATCTCTTTATTAATTGCACCGAGAATAAAAATGATGACCAGAGAAAACAGGATGAAATTACTGATAAGCGCGGATTGCTCAAGCATCTGCTGTTGCGGCAGACTGGAAAAATAAGCCAGTATGCCGCCGACAACCAGTGAAAAGCCGCCCAGATAAGCCAGGATAACCTTATCCAGCAGATTGATTTTTTGCACATAGGCAACGGTAAACAGCCCTACCATCGTGCCGACATAGGTAGCAATCAGGATCGGAATGAATACGTCGGTCGGATTCGCAGCTCCCAGTTGGGCCCGGTAAGTAAAAATCGTCACCGGAAACAGTGTGACACCTGCGGTATTGATCACCAAAAACAGGATTTGCGCGTTGCTGGCGGTTTCGGGATTGGGGTTCAGCGTTTGCAATTCCTGCATCGCTTTAATACCCAAAGGCGTCGCGGCATTGTCCAGGCCCAGCGCATTGGCGGAGATATTCATTACAATAGCGCCCAAAGCCGGATGGCCTTTCGGCACCTCGGGCATTAGCCGGCTAAACAACGGCGTCAGGCCTTTGGTTAATAACAGAATAAAACCGCTCTTTTCGCCGATGCGCATA
>CAZJOY010000344.1:0-3640 GCA_964547705.1 uncultured Methylobacter sp.
TTCTCGATTTCGAACAACCCATCGCTGAATTAGAAGCGAAAATTGAAGAACTCCGCAATGTGGAGTTTGATAACAATATTAATATCTCCGACGCGCTTAAACAGCTGGAAGAACGAAGTCAGGCGCTGACCGAGTCGATTTTTACTAATCTTTCCGATTGGCAAATCTCCCAGCTATCCCGCCATCCGGGCCGTCCTTATACGCTGGATTATGTGGAACATATTTTTACCGATTTCCATGAACTGCACGGCGACCGCGCTTATGCCGACGATCCGGCGATTATTTGCGGATTGGCACGTCTCAACGATCAGCCGGTGATGGTGATCGGTCATCAAAAAGGGCGCGATACAAAAGAAAAGATTTACCGTAATTTCGGTATGCCGCGTCCGGAAGGATACCGTAAAGCATTGCGCATGATGAAAATGGCTGAGCGTTTTAAAATGCCGATAATTTGTTTAATTGACACTCCGGGGGCGTATCCGGGAATCGGCGCGGAAGAGCGCGGGCAAAGCGAAGCAATCGCCCGGAACCTGTTTGAAATGGCCAAGCTGAAAACGCCGATTATTTGCACGATTATCGGTGAGGGCGGTTCCGGCGGCGCGTTGGCTATCGGTGTCGGCGACCGTTTAATCATGCTGGAATACAGCACTTATTCGGTTATTTCTCCGGAAGGTTGCGCATCAATCCTATGGAAAAGCCCGGATAAAACACAAATGGCGGCCGAGGCGATGGGAATTACTTCAGATCGCATTCGTGAGCAGGGTTTTCTGGATGAAGTCGTCAGGGAACCTTTGGGCGGCGGCCATAGAGATTTTAAAGCGATTGCCTCGAACTTAAAGGATGCGCTGGTTCGTCATATGGATGACTTAACGGGGCAATCTCTCGATAATTTAATAGAAAGACGTTATCAACGGATTATGAATTTTGGCGTTTTTGAGGAAAGTGGAAAGTAAAAGCCGGTTCAGGTGAAATGTTCGCATATCATAAAGGCGGATTGCACTCGATCGGATGATAAAGGAGCGCATGCAATGCGCTCCTGCGTGGATAGCATTCTCAAGCAGGATCTCGACCTTGGGATCGAGCGGGAAAGGTTTTATATCGCCTACAGCGGCGGCGTGGATTCTCATGTTTTGCTGCATTGTTGCGCATCAATAATTCAACTCAAAGACAAGCTGACGGCAGTCTATGTGCATCACGGCTTGCAAGCGGAAGCTGACCTCTGGGCCAGGCATTGTGAAAAAACGGCTAAAGACTTGGGGGTTGGATTTTTATCGCTACAGGTTAATGCCAAGGCAGCGTCAGGTGAAAGTCCCGAAGAAGCTGCCAGAAATGCCCGGTACGCGGCTTTAAAATCATTACTTAAAGCCGATGATGCCTTGCTTCTTGCCCAGCACAGGGAAGATCAGTTGGAAACGGTGCTGCTGCAACTATTCCGCGGTAGTGGCTTGCGCGGGCTTTCCGGCATGCCTGAGCGTATAGCTTTTGGGGCGGGGGTGATGTTTAGGCCTTTGTTGAATACGCCCAAACAGGCGATTAGCGATTACGCTGATGCACATCAATTAAGCTGGGTTGAAGATCCCAGCAATCAAAGCAACGATTATGACCGCAATTTCCTGCGCAACGCGGTTGTGCCGTTGCTAAAACAGCGTTGGCCTGCAATCGACAAAACGGTTGCGCGCTCGGCAAAGCATTGTGTGGGTGCGCAAGTGCTGGTCGATGAAGTCGCGGATGAGTTGTTTGATGCGGTTTTTAATCCGGTAGACAAAACGTTGAATATTGGTCGGTTATCGGCGCATCGCAATCACCTTCAGCAGCTTATCATCAGGCATTGGTTTCGATACATGGGGCTAAAAATGCCATCGCAAGCTAAGATCGAGAGAATTCTAAGTCAGGTGGTTGCGGCAGCCGAAGATCGTGATCCGGTGTTGTCGGGGCAGGGCTGTAGTATCCGCCGTTATCGGGATAAGCTGTATTGCTTGGTGAATGTTTCAGGTGCAGAGCAAGAAGCATCTCAAGACTGTATTTGGCCTACAGGACAAACGTCAATAAAAATCAGCGGTGATCGGACCTTGTCTTATGACGAGTCTTCAAAAGGAATAGACCGTGAGCAGTGGCAGACAGCCAAAGTTGAAATAAGATTTCGCCGGGGCGGCGAAAAAATCCGCTTGCCGAAGCGTGAAGGTCATCATGCTTTGAAAAACTTGTTTCAAGAAGCCGGTATTCCGCCTTGGGAAAGGGATGTAATGCCTTTCATTTACCTAAATGATAAGCTTGCCGCCGTTGGCGATCTTTGGGTCAGTGCTGAATTTTATAGTGAGAAAACACAAGGCAGCATCAGCTTGTTTTTACAAAGTTAAGAATTAAGCCCAAAAGACAATGACGAAAAGTGCATTGTCGATTAAAATACACACGTTTTACCTAACTTCAAAGCTATTAGGATGAGCTGATGAAGGAAGCCCTTCGTTCGCGACTGATGGGCTTCATGCCTCAGTCCATCTTATGAACTAAAAATCCTACATGACAAAATACATTTTCATTACCGGTGGCGTTGTCTCGTCTCTTGGCAAAGGCATTGCTGCATCTTCATTAGCCGCTATTCTTGAGTCTCGCGGCCTCAAAGTCACCATGACTAAGCTCGATCCTTATATCAATGTCGATCCGGGCACGATGAGTCCTTTTCAGCATGGTGAAGTGTTTGTCACGGAAGACGGTACCGAAACCGATCTTGATTTAGGTCATTATGAGCGGTTTATTAAAACCACGATGACTAAAAAGAACAGTTTCTCAACAGGGCAGGTCTACGAAAGCGCTTTGCGTAAAGAGCGTAAAGGTGAGTATTTAGGCGCGACTGTTCAGGTCATACCGCATATTACCGATGAAATTAAACGTCGTGTTTATGAAAGCGCTGAAGGGGTCGATGTTGCCTTGATTGAAGTCGGCGGCACGGTAGGCGACATTGAGTCTTTACCTTTTCTGGAAGCTATCCGGCAGATGCGTTTTGAATTAGGCGCCGATCGGTCGCTATTTATCCATTTGACGCTGATACCTTATATCCGTTCAGCCGGTGAAATTAAAACCAAACCGACCCAGCATTCAGTAAAAGAATTACGCAGTATCGGCATACAGCCGGATATTTTGATTTGCCGCTCTGAACAAGCAATACCGGTCAGTGAGCGCCGTAAAATTGCCTTGTTTACTAACGTTGAAGAAAAAGCGGTTATTTCTGCGGTCGATGCTCATTCAATCTATAAGATTCCGTTGCTGCTTCGCGATCAAGGCTTGGATGATATTGTCGTTAACAAGCTGCGATTGGATGTTCCTCCTGCGGATTTGACCGAATGGGAAGCCGTTGTTGATGCGTTGGAGCATGCTGATAACGAAGCGACTATCGCTATCGTCGGCAAATATGTCGATCACTCCGATGCTTATAAATCACTCAATGAAGCGTTGATTCATGCCGGTATCCGTACCCGCACTAAAGTCAACATCGTTTATATCGACTCTGAAACGATAGAGGATGAAGGCGTCGCTCCATTGAAAGGCCTTGATGCCATTCTGGTGCCGGGCGGTTTTGGCGAACGCGGCGTAGAAGGCAAAATTGCTACGGTTAAATATGCCCGGGAAAATAAAATTCCTTCAC
>CAZJOY010000345.1:0-3608 GCA_964547705.1 uncultured Methylobacter sp.
ATGTATTTTCATAATATGGACTTAACGCCCGATTCCGTAATTGCCTATTAGTTAGGCTCTGAAGAACAGTTTACCCAGCCGCGCAGTTACCAGGGCATGCTGGAAGTTTCGCATTTTCATCTGTTCTCAATGGGCATGCTGGTGCTGACCCTGACCCATTTAATGCTGATGACGGAGTTCCCGGTACCGCTGAAAATATGGCTAAGCAGCTTAACCTATGCGGCGGCACTGGCTGACGAAGCAGGCGGCTGGCTGGTCAGATTTGTCGATCCGCTATTTGCCTACTTTAAAATTGCCGCGTTCGTCGTTTTGGAGCTTTCGCTGGCGATTTTATTAATCGTGGTCATTACCGCGCTGGTTCGTGCCAGAGCCCGGATGAGCAAAGCCAGTTCCGAATAACCCCCCGCTTTCTTATTTACCGCGATGGGAAGCTCGTCGTGGTAAATAAACCAATCTCTCCGGAACATCAGCTTAGGTGTTTATACTCATTGCCTATATGCTTCATTTCTTCTAGCCTCTCCTTACTTAAAAGATGAAAAGACAGTATAACTTTTTGCCGTAGGGCGTGCCCGTGCGCGCCTTAGCTCCCAGGAAAGGAAGGCGCGCACGCGGCACGCCCTACGACGACTGTCTTTAAGCGAGGAACAAAATTTAGCCGACCAATCAGCCTTTTAACAGACGATTCAAAATCACTCTTTAAAGAAGATAACTATGAAAGCAAATATCGGATTAATCGGCTTGGCAGTCATGGGTCAAAACCTGGCTCTTAATATGAACGACCACGGTTTTAAAGTCGCCGTACATAACCGCACGCTCAGTAAAATAAATGAATTCCTAGACGGCCCTGCTAAAAATACGCAGATCACCGGCGCTCATTCATTGGAAGAATTGATTAACGGCCTCGAAACGCCGCACATCATCATGCTGATGGTGAAAGCCGGCGACATCGTCGATCAGTATATCGACCAGTTAGTACCGCTATTGTCAGCCGGCGATATTATTATCGATGGCGGCAATTCTCTGTTCACCGACACCCACCGCCGTACCCTCTCCTTAAAAGAAAAAAACATCCTTTATATAGGAGCAGGCGTTTCCGGCGGAGAAGAAGGCGCAAGACACGGGCCGTCGATCATGCCCGGCGGCAACAAAGACGCATGGCCTGCAATCCAACCCATATTCCAATCCATCAGCGCGCAAGTTGACGGCGAGCCTTGCTGCAAGTGGGTCGGCGATAACGGCGCAGGGCATTACGTCAAAATGGTGCATAACGGTATCGAATACGGCGACATCCAAGTCATCTGCGAAGCTTATCAACTGCTGTCCGACGGCTTGGGCTTAAGCGTCGATCAGATGCACGGCATCTTTGCCGAATGGAATCAAGGCCCGTTAAGCTCTTACCTGATCGAAATCACCGCCGCCATCTTGGCGTACAAAGACGAAGACGGCCAACCGCTGCTGGAAAGCATACTCGACGCTGCCGGACAAAAAGGCACCGGCAAATGGACCGTGACCAATGCGCTGGACTTGGGTATCCCTTTAACCTTGATTGGCGAATCAGTATTTTCTCGTTGCTTGTCCGCGCAAAAAGACGAGAGAGTTAAAGCCTCGTCAATATTACCCAAACCGGCACGGCAATTTACCGGCGACCAAAAAGCCATGATTAATGCGATTGGCGACGCTTTGTACGCAGCCAAAATTATTTCTTATGCCCAAGGCTTCCATTTGATGCGCGAAGCATCGAAAGAATATAACCTGTCGCTTAACTACGGCGATATTGCTCTAATGTGGCGCGGCGGCTGTATTATCCGTAGCCGATTCTTGAACGACATCAAGCAAGCCTACGATGCCGACCCGGATTTAGAAAACCTGCTGTTAGCCGACTTTTTTGTCGAAGCAATCAAACAAGCCGATCAAGGCTGGCGCAAAGCCGTTATATCGGGCATCGAACTAGGTATCCCAACCCCGGCATTCTCTTCCGCCCTGGCCTATTACGATGGCTATCGGTCTGAAAGATTACCGGCTAATTTATTGCAGGCGCAACGGGATTATTTCGGCGCGCACACCTATGAACGGATAGACAGGCCCAGAGGCCAATTTTTCCATACCGACTGGACCGGACGCGGCGGTAAAACCGCATCGACTAGTTATAATGCTTAAATTGCGTTAGTTACATTTAACGCCCAGATTCAACCGTTCAGAACCTGGCCGTCCGTGAGCTACATCCGGCTACTCGCTTAATATTTGTTTACGCAATGTTAGCCGTCGTATATATTTCATGACATCAGTTAATCATATAGCCGACCACTGCGGATGAACACACCTAAAATCCCAAATGAAGCTTCGCGCAATCCATAAAATCGTCAGACAGCTTTAAGTTTGTCTATCACGTAAAATCTACATCATTAGGAATCAATGCCGAGCATCAAGAATATTCCAGGTCCTTATCGATTCTTCTTTTACAGCTTCGATTGCGGCGAGCCGAAACATGTCCATGTTCAACGGGATAAACTGCTTTGCAAATTTTGGCTGGAGCCGATTTACCTCGGCAAGAATGACGGCTTTTCGCCAAAGGAGCTCAACGTCATTCGGAAACTCATCGAAACTATTGGAGGCTTGGCATGAACACTGTGGTTAACGTCGTAGAACCTCGACTGTTGAATGCTGAAATTACCGAAGATGAGATTATTGCTCATCTTATGGACGGACGCACAATCAGTGTTCCGCTGATCTGGTCATTGCGTTTGTCGGAAGCCACCGAAGAGCAGCGGCAGAATTTTGAAGTTCTCGGCGATGGCCAGGGCATCCACTGGCCCGACATAGACGAAGACATTAGCGTAGAAGGTATGTTGCATGGCTCGCCTGCGCGTCGTCCGCATAGGCAAGCAGCTTAACTCATCTCTTTGTGGCTTAATCTGTAACACCTTATTGATTAGAGTTACTTGCTTTACAGCACATAGAACGTACCGGCGATAGCAGGCGCATCAACCGCGAATGATGCGCTTCATTGAGTGAAACACATCCCATCGCTTTATACAATTCCATCATCTATCAGATAATAAAAAAGCAGCGCAATAAGTTTGATTTTTAACAAAGTATCTACGCCGCTACAACATTCGCTGTTAGAATCCGGCTATCTCCAATTCCTACAGTGAAAGTCATGTATGCAGTAGAATTTGAAACCCATATCGACAACGGCATCGTTCATATCCCTGCCCGCTATAAAGAATTACAAAACAGCAATAAAGCTAAAATTATTGTTATGGTCGATGAAATCGGCGATAAAAAAGATGAGCTTGCTTTTGACCGGTTTTTAAAACAAAGCAAAAAAGTAGAAAACCTGGCCGTTTTCAGCAGAGATGAATTGCATGACCACCGATAAGGTTTTCTCGTCGATACCAAATCAAAAAATACCGTAACAAACGCCTATCTGATCCGAAACCGTTATCGGTACAGCTACTGGGACTCGCTGATTATTGCTTCCGCACTGGAACATGGCTGCACAAAGCTAATCAGCGAAGACATGCAAAATCATCAGTTCATCGAAGATCGGCTAAGCATTGTAGTGGTCAAGTTTTTTCGGACAGCAAAATAGGTTGTTCATCTGCCAT
>CAZJOY010000346.1:0-3585 GCA_964547705.1 uncultured Methylobacter sp.
GCTCAGCACGAACGGCTTGACGACCGAAAATAGTGGTTCCGGGAAGTTATTTTTAACTAAATCCTTAGTGGTGAAAATAACGGTAATCCGATGTCTTGTTGACAAACTATCTATGCATTCATAATATGCAATCAAGTTGCATTCACTTATATAAGGAGCAAGCATGAGTAACCTGTCTATACGCGGAATCGACCCCGATCTGGCAACATCGCTTAAGCAACAAGCGCAAGCAAGCGGAAAGAGCGTCAATCAGCTGGTGCTTGATGTATTAAAAGAACATACAGGGCTGCATAAAAAAAAGCATTTCACTCAGGAATATCACGACCTGGATTTTCTTTTTGGAAAGTGGACTGATAGCGACTTTCAAAAGATTCAGGGAAAAATTGACGAGGAATCTCAAATTGACGATGAGCTTTGGAAATGAACGCTTTATTGGTTGATACCAATATCTACTCCCACGCTATGCGCGGCGATACTGAAGTAATTGAGGTGCTTCAGCAAGTTGCCCAACTTGGCATTACCGCAATCTCAATAGGTGAGCTGCTTTCCGGTTTTAAGGCTGGAAATAAAGAAAAAATCAACCGACAGGAACTCAACCAGTTTCTTGATTCGCCTAGAGTCACGCTATACAGTATTGATGAACAGACAGCTGAGTATTACTGTTTGATTCTTGATCAACTAAAAAATAACGGAACGCCGATCCCTACCAATGACATCTGGATTGCCGCCGTCGCCTTTCAACAAGGCATGCCGATTTATACAAAGGATCAGCACTTTAATAAGATTAAGGGATTGTTACTTAAGTGATTCAATTTCACGTATGTGGCCGCTCAACCAAGATTCTAAGGAAAAATTATTGTATGAAAAAGAACATCATAATTAGCATTATTGCATTCCTGTTACCTGCCGCTATGGCGATTGCGGCACAACTGCCGGATTTTCCGTTTCTTTATGCTGTAGGTACGGCAACAAAAGAAATTCCACCCGATTTGGCAACAATTACTTTCCATGTCGAAGCATTTGATGAGAATCCGGTGAAAGCTTTCGATATAGTGCAAAACCGAAGTATTGAGCTTATAGACTTGTTCAAAAAGCTGGAAATTCCAACCAAAGATATTGAAACGTATGAAATTGACAAGAGAACGGTTCGCCAAGAGAAAGATTATGTAGAGCTAAAAATCCTTGGATATGAAGTTGAACAGAAATTTTCAATTAAATTACGTGGTCTCACCCAATACGCTACATTAATGGAAAAACTTTTGAAGTTCAGGAATATCAGTAATATCGATGCCCAGTTCGATGTGTCTCAGCGCAAGGAGATTGAAGCATCGTTGATGGCAGATGCATGCGCTAATGCAAAAGTCCAAGCTGAAAATATGGCCAATGGAATAGGCGCTAAGTTGGGCTCTGTTTTTGCCATATCAGACCAAGGCCTTAATGAGATGGAGGGGCAATTTGGCATGTCCAGCCCAAGTGAACTAAAAGGCATTATGTTTAAGAAATCTATGATGGGGGGTGATACAGGCAAGGTAACTTTTATTCCTTCTACTATTGGGATTGGGAAGAAAGTAAATGTCGTTTTTAAGCTGGAAACAAAGTGATAAGGTAAAGGGTAACATATAGGGCGCAACCGCGTTGCGTATTGCGCCGCATGGAGAAGCCAGCATATACCCGTAGCGCAGGTTAAGCTTGCTATAATCAATCAGCCATAATCATTTTGACTTGTTGCAACAATAATTCAAAGGAATCCCATGATCAGCAAATACATAAACGCCGCCATGAAAAACGCGCACTATGAAATAATCGAAGACGAAGAGCCGTACTACGGCGAAATAGCCGAACTAAAAGGCGTTTGGGCAACGGGTAAAACGTTGGAAGAATGCCGGGATAATTTAATCGAGAACCTGGAGGGTTGGATACTTGTCCGCAATAGCCAAGGCATGGATATACCGACAATAAACGGGTACAAGGTAATAACCCCCAAGGAAATGAAAGTTGCCTAAGTTAAGCCCGGTTTCATGGCGCGAATTAGTCGCCACCTTAAAAGCGCTTGGCTTTATTGGCCCCTATGAAGGCGGCAAACATCCTTACATGATAAAAGGCGACTTGGTACTAACTTTGCCAAATCCGCACAAACAGGAAATCAGCGTTGATTTATTGAAAAGGCTGTTAAGACAAGCCGAGATTGAACGCGATACATGGTTAAACGCTAAAAAGTAAACTTTCGGTAAACGGGTTACGCTATACAGTTCAATACGGGGTTTCATCAAGCAATAGCTTCATAAAGCTTTGATGATTACGGATTGCCGCTCCCTATCGGCTGCAAATTGCAGACAGGCGGTAATATCGTCATCCGTTAATTCCGGGAAGTCTTCGACAATTTCAGTACGGCTCATGCCATCGGCCAGCCAGGAAAGCACGTCATAGACGGTAATCCGTAAACTTCTAATGCACGGCTTGCCACTGCGTTTGCCGGGCTCAATGGTAATCATGTTGTGATAATCAACGCTCATGGCTTTTGCACTCGTTTGAGGTTAGGTTAAATCGGATTATATCGCGTTGATTCATAAATGGGCATAACGCAGCCAACTTCAAGTCTCGTAGATTGGTCATACTTTTTATGCCCAACATTTCCAGATTTGATTATCGAGATGGATTTCGGGTTTGCCTACCGCCGGAATATTGGGAAACGAAAAGCGGTTACCCAGCCTACAAAACTCGCGGTGAAACAGTGACGGGTAAGCAATGTTACCGAGTTTGATCAAGGGATTTTGCAGGTATAGTTACCTTGCCAGAAAGGTTGCTATTGATTTGCAGATATTTATAGCATCAGGTCTTAAGGATTACCGGGGCTTTACGCTTCGATATATAGACACCTAAAAGATGCCTGCTTTACGTTAGGCTGGTCTTTTTCTTTGCTCTAATCACTTGATTTGGGAGGAACGATGAAAAAATCAAATTATTCTTTTATGTTCTTATTGGTGTTATCGATAAGCAACCCCGTCTTGGCGCAAAACCGCGCGGTTGAAATCAGCATTTCCGGCATCGGTCCGCCAGTGGATGCGCCTGCCTACGAAACTGTGCGTCAGGTAATTGGGCATGCGGTTGCCAAAGGCGTAATAGATAAATTCGTAGTATCCGGCTATGGGGTTGAAGGTGGGCTTTCAGGCTGTGTTGAAGCCTCTCCCCATGCACAGGCGGAAGACCTCGACGCTTTTATAGGCCAATTGCATACTATTCATCCCAATCCGCAGACCACTGCCTATTCGGTGATGCCAACCCAAAGTTGTACCACCGAGGTGATCTATTGTACGCAAGATGCCAAATTGTGCGCTGACGGTTCATTTGTAGGCCGTGTGCCGCCATCATGCAGTTTCGCTCCTTGTCCGGGAGTCAATGATTTCCCCGGTTTGGCATGAGACTGTGAAAGTATTCGTTTTAGGACAAAAGCATTCACCACGAAGACACGAAAATCACGAAGGTTTTATTCTTCGTGATCTTTGTTTCTCGGGAATTTCTCCTGCATTGCTTAGCCACATCCTTGTAGTCGTTCGTGGTGAATGGGTTTTTAAGCCGATTTGGATA
>CAZJOY010000347.1:0-3585 GCA_964547705.1 uncultured Methylobacter sp.
AGCCGAGTTTGAGCCAGAAGCGGAAAGCCTGTCCGAAAGAGACTGGCGGGGGCGTTTGCAATGGATTGGTGTTGTTCATCCGTCGTTTCCTAAAAAAGCTTGGTAAAACGCATCAAAAATCTTTTCGGCTTCGGTCAGCAGTTCATCGTCATCGGTCCAGCGTTGCCGCATCCCGTTAATCAGCGTTTCCAGCCCTGCCGACTCAAGCACGGGAATCCCGCCGACATCCAGGTAATGTACCAATGCGCCGATACGATTCAATGAGCTATCTTTTGTCAGCCCGAAGCTCTCCAGCAGAACCTCGAACGTCACTTTTGCGCCTATATGCGTAAACGCGGCCCCGTCGAAATCGAAGCCCAGCGCTTCGGCAGGGCAATCGTCAGGAGCAGCAAGCCAGATGAAATGCGCTTCGGGATCGATAAAGCGCCGGATCAGCCAAGCGCTGGCGATTCGGTCGATCCACGGCCGCTGGCGCGTCGCCCAAATCCGCTTGTGATAATCCTTAAGCTGGAGCCGTTCGATCCGCTGCTGAACGGCATGGGGTTCGTCCGGCGCGAGAACCGCTTGTTCAAAATCCTCCAACGCAACGGCCGCTTGTTCCTGGGCCGCGGCGGGGAAAAAATCCTGGAGCACGATGGCTTCGAATTCTTTGCGCAAGCGATGAGCCTGTTTTTGGAGCTTAGCGCTATCTTCCGGTTGGAGATTGGAATAGGGGATTTGCCGGATGCTTTCGACCAATTTTGTGTAATCGGCCGACCGGTCGAATAAGTTCTCGAACACGGCTTGCTGAGCCTGGTTTTCGCTGTCCAAGCTCAGGATATGAGCGCTTCCGCCGCCTGCGATAACATCTTCGGCCTGAAACTGAAGCGTTTGCCGAAACTCCGGGCGATGCGGCAATAAATAAACGCCGTCGCGTAAAACGCCGCAACCCAACGCCTTGAGCGCTCGCCAGACACGCATGCGCCCGGCAGAATTGCGGGTCGGTAAGCTGACGATAAAGATTAGCCAGTAACAATGCATAAGTATAAGTTCTTATATAACTATATTGTTGACTATGCTACTACACGGATGTATAAAAAGACCAACGGAATTTCATGAAGTTTTTCGATCTTCGCGATTCTCTGCCGGAATGCGGCCAATGAGTTCTAATCAAAACAGACACTTGTCCATAACCCAGGAGTATTTATGAAAAACCAATATCTAATAACAGCGGCTTTAATGACTTTACCGATGATTCTCGGCCAGGCGAATGCCGGCGGAAAAGAGCTAAGCAAAAGCCAAGTACCCCAAGCCGTCATTGATGCGTTCGAAAAGGCGTTTCCAAATGCTAAGCCATCGGAATTTGAAACGGAAACTTTTGAAGGCAGAGCTGTCTATGAAGTGGAATATAAGGAAAACGGCAAGGAATATGAACTGCTGTATAGCGCCGACGGCATTCTGGTACAGACAGAAGAGGAAATCGACGTTAAATCGCTGCCTGAACCTGTCGCTCAGGCGGTTAACAAAGCTTATCCCGAGGCCACCATCAAGGAAGCGGAAAAGTTAATGAAGCCCGATGGGACGCTTACCGGCTATGAGGTGGAAATTAAAACCGAGGGTAAGAAAATCGGGCTTGAGCTGGATGTTAACGGGAAGATTCTAAGAACCGAGAAGGAGTAATTGCACTGTATTTATCGTATAAGAGCACTATAAACAGTGCTCTTTCCAGTATCTTATTTTGTATAAACACCTGCTGAAACTGATGCAAAAATCCCCGAAGGCAACTGTTGCACAAGCAAGGCTTCAGCAACAATCAATAGTAGCGTCAAGCACCGCAGGCAGATAATTCCAGATTTTCAGGAAAACTTTCGTTAGCGGACTTCAAGCACTTACGAGCACAACTGGTGCAACGACCGCACTCAACGCTTACGTTCAAATCGCGGCGTAAATCCCTGAGCGTTTTTGCTCCGTTTCTGGCGGCTTGATGAATATCGAGCTCCGTCACAGCCTGACAAACACATACATACATAGAATAAGCTCCTCTATAGTGCAACAGCATACAATTATTAAGAAGCATTCTCATTTAGTTTTTAGTGTCTGTCAAGGCCAATTAGAGAGTAAAATAAAAACAGCCTCATTCCTCGCAAATATTCGACAAATGGAGGGGGGCCATACTACATATGCGATTGCAGATAATTAGGCAAACTGACATCTTTCATTAGGCTTTGCTGGCTTTCCAGCCAATCGATGGCTTGCTCGCAGTGCTCTAACAATTCTTCCAATAAATCTCGACTGACGTAATCCTGTAGTTCTTCACATAAACGCACGGCTTTTATCAGCTGCGGTCGCTGAACATTTTTTTCATACTCCAGATCGCCGTTTAAACATTCAACGACATTTTCGCCGATCAGCAACTTGCCAAGATTTTGCAGATTGGGAAGGCCTTCCAAGAAGAGAATCCGCTCAATGAGCTCATCGGCTTCCTTCATGACTCGGATCGATTGCTTATAGTGGTAATCATTAAGTTTTTCCAGGCCCCAATGACGAAACATACGAGCATGCAGGAAATACTGGTTGATCGAAGTCAGCTCGTTTTTAAGTACTTTATTGAGGGTTTCAATAACTTTTTTATCGCCTTTCATATCGCGTCCTCGCTCTAGATTAAATACTTGGTTTCATTTGACTTTGCTGATAATTTTCAAGGCCTACAAGATTAATCAGCCGCAATTGTTGCTCCAGCCAATAAGCATGATCCATTTCCGTATCTTCCAATTGCGCAGTCAACATGTCGCGGGTTACATAATCCGAGACTTCCTCGCAAGAGGCGATGGCTTTTTTCAATTCGCCAACCACATGATATTCGACTTCCAGATCGGCTTTAAGCATTTCCGGCACTGTGCTACCCACATTCAAGGCCGCCCGTTTAACTAGATTGGGAGTGCCTTCCAAAAACAGGATACGCTGAATCAAGGCTCGGGCATGCAATCGTTCATGCTCGGACTCGTGCAGACTTTTTTCTGCGAGATGGTTCAACCCGAAATCGGCATACATCTCGCCATGAATCAGGTACTGATCCGATGCGCTCAGCTCGCCGGCAAGCAGATCGTTGAGAATTTTCAGAACTTTATTGTCGCCTTTCATAATAGCCTCTTAAAGTGAGTCGGACGGGATCCTATCAGCTAGCTGATAAGTACTTGAATAGCGATTCTATCCCGTTGAATTCTACGGTCAAATTAATTCTTCCAGACGAAAGCCTCAAGCTTAGACGTCCGGTTTGACAGCGAGAGCATCACTATCAAGATTCCCAATCTGGAAATTGGCAACCGGCGCCGACAAACGATTGTATTTTCTAATGAAGATTCAGTTCTTTAGCTGCAACCAGCAACTCGTCGATAAAATGCTGCGTATATAAAGGCAGGTAGTTGTTTTTCAAATACGCGATCTTGGTTTTCGAGCTGGGGATCAGGTGCGATAAGTCCCGCGCCGCCAAATCCTGATCCACAGCCGGATCGTAAGCCATGCCGGCGATAATGCCGACGCCCATGCCCAGGCGGACGTAAGTCTTGATCACGTCGGTATCGGCGGCGGCCAGGATGATGTCCAGTT
>CAZJOY010000348.1:0-3578 GCA_964547705.1 uncultured Methylobacter sp.
CGCCCAACACCGCGCAATTGGTAGTAATCAGCGGCAGGAAAATACCCAATATCTGATAAAGCACCGGACTGGTTTTATGCACGACCATTTCAGTGAACTGCACCACGGCGGCAATCACCAGAATAAAAGCCAATATCCGTAAAAACTGGATATTAAAAGGCGCCAGGATGAAATGTTCTAGCATCCAACTGGTCATCGCGGCCAGGGTTAACACAAACGTTGTCGCCAAGCCCATGCTCAATGCCGAATCCAGCTTTTTCGAAACGCCCATGAACGGACACAGCCCGAGGAACTTTACCAAAACCACGTTGTTGACCAGAGCCGTGCCTAATAAAAGTAAAAGATATTCGCTCACTGTTTTTCCCAGTCTATTTTTAGGGTTGTTTGCAAGAACCAAAGCATCAATTATGCCAATTGCAGGCACAGCCCATTTATCGCTCAAATAACCGGCAAAAACACCCCAAAGCAGTGCACGAAGTCTGTTGGAAGTAATACATATCGACATCGATAAAAATATCTGTGTAGCAAATCCTACAATGACGGGTGTTTTATTCCGGTGACAATTCAGCCTGATTAATCAACACCGGAAAATCGACGTAGGGCGTGCCGTGCGCGCCTTATAACGCGCATGAAATCAGCTCCCCTAGGCGCACGCACGGCACGCCCTACGCAAAGGCCTCCCACGCTTGCTAAGATGACGACGTCGGACACTTGTTTATAACGACGAACGCGGCGCGTGGGAACGAGTGTCTCTTGGACATTTGTGTATAACAACTAGTGCAGCGCATACCCTCTGGGGCATAAATGGGAACGAGAAATCACGGCGCGCCTTTAACCGCATACGAGAAAAACTCCACACAAAACCTCACTACCCATGTTGGCGCTATATTTGCTTAAGAAATTTTATAGCCCTCTTACATGCTGCCAACACTTATGAAAAAAACATCATTGCGATTTTTACAGACGCATACCAACATGGCGAACGTCATCGGTGAACTTGCACCTGATTTATTGGGTGAAGGTTATGGTGACAAGATGCTGTACAGTTTGTTTGCCGAAACGGTTGAACAAGTACCGATAGCCATTTCGATAACCGACAAAAAAGCCAAAATTCTTTATGTTAATCAGGAATTTTGCCGAGTCACCGGCTATCGGCCTGAAGATATTCTCGGTGAAAACGAATCTATCCTGTCGGACAAACACACGCCGAAAGAGATGTATCGCGACTTATGGCGCACCATCAGCAGCAAGAAAATATGGCGCGGAACTTTATGCAATCGGCATAAATCCGGCCAACGTTACCTGTCCGATTTGACCATTGCCCCGATGTTGAACGAAACCGGGGCAATTACTCATTACATCGGCATGCACAGGGATATTACCAAGCAGTACGAATCCGAAAAAAAGGTCATCAACCAAAAGCTGTTGATTGAATCGGTCATCAATTCATCGCCGATTGCAATGGTGGTTATTGATGATCAGGATAAGGTTATTTTAGATAACCATAACTATAAAACATTGGTCAGCGATCTTGATAAGGGCGAGCCTGCGACCTACTTTTTACAATTGCTGCGCGATGAAATGGGCGATTTATGGTCGCAACTGCAAAGCAAGCAACAAGGTTTTAACAACCGTGAATTCAAGATAGAAAGCAAGGACAGTCTGCGGACCCGCTGGTTTTCCTGCGCCGGAAACTGGTTTATCGAAAATGAAGTGAATGCCGATGCGTTTTTCGAGAACACCTCGAAACAATACCTGATACTGACATTAACCGACATTACCCGCCAACGCCGGCAAATGGAAGAGCTGCATATCCAAACGCTAAAAACCGTCATGGCTGAAGACGAGCGGGTGCGCGGCATTCGGGAAACATTGCTCGGCGCAATGCACCAAATTCAAATGCCGATGAACCAAATTAGGGCGGCCGAGCAAATTTTGCGGCACAAAAAGGACGATCAACATGCCGGCCTATTGCAAATCTTGCAGCAAATTCAACAATCCGGCGAAGAAGCAGTCGCGACGATGCAAAAGTGCATTCCCGAGATTTTGCAAACAGCGGTTATTCCGGTGAACCTGAACCAGATCCTGCATGAAGTGCTGCTGCTCAGTAACCAGCGGATTTGTAGCAACGATATCGAAGTGCATTGGCAGCCGTTGTCCAAATTGCCGACCATGCTGGGCTCCGAAAATCGCCTGCGTATCCTGTTTAAGCAATTAATAGACAATGCGATTGAAGCCATCCGCGAATCGCACGGCGCCGAACAACGGATCAAGATCACGACCGATACCGATGCCGACTTGATTTACGTCAGCATTGAAGACAGCGGCACCGGAATTCCGGTTGAAAAACGTGCCAAGGTATTCGAACCTTTTTATACCACCCGCTCGATGGGCGGCCATCAAGCCGGCATGGGCCTGGTCATGGCGAAGGAAATCGTCAACCAGCACCATGGCTTTATCGAAATAGACCCGGATTACAATCAAGGCTGCCGGTTCAAAATAAGTTTCCCTCTGCACAGACAAACATTTAAAGGGGTAGGCAATGACTGAACGAATACAACTGATCGAAGCTGAACTTGATACTTTGTATATCATCAGTCAGGTTTTAAACAGCACTCACGACCTGCATGCCAAACTACAGGCGGTTTTGGAAATACTGCACAAACGCTCAGGCATGCGCTCCGGCATGATCACACTTCGCGAAATTGAAAATAACAGCATGATTGTCAGCGTCGTGCACACCAACGACGCCAATAAACGTACCGAACCGGTCCGATACAATCCAGGCGAGGGCTTGATCGGCGCCATACTTGACGAAGGCAGCACCATTGTCATCGAAAAAGTCTCCGAAGAGCCGCGCTTTCTAGGCCGTACCGGTCTATACGATCCCGAGCTGCCTTTTATCGGTTCCCCTATTTATATCGAAGACGGCGACACAATCGGCGTGCTGGCTGCCCAGCCGGACAACAGCCAATTTTTGGGCGAACGCGCCCGGTTTATGGAGATGATTGCCAACCTGATCGCGCAGAGCGTCAACATGCTGCGGGGCATCGAACGCAAACAGCGCCACCTGCTCAGCGAGCGCGATCAGCTCAAACAAGCGTTGATCAAGAATTACAGCTTTGAAAACATCATCGGCCATTCGCCGCCGATGCTGAAAGTGTTCGACCTGATCCGCCAGGTTGCCAAATGGAACACGACCGTATTAATCCGCGGCGAATCGGGCACCGGTAAAGAAGTCGTCGCCAATGCGATTCACTTTAACTCCGGCTGTGCCAGCGGGCCGTTTTTAAAGCTCAATTGCGCCGCCCTGCCCGACACCTTATTGGAATCCGAATTATTCGGCCACGAGAAAGGCGCGTTCAGCGGCGCGGTCAGCCAACGCAAAGGCCGCTTTGAACTGGCCGATAACGGCACCCTATTTCTCGATGAAATCGGCGAGATTTCCGCATCGTTCCAGGCCAAACTGCTGCGCGTGTTACAGGAAGGCGAATTCGAACGGGTCGGCGGCACTCAAACAATTAAAGTTAATGTCCGCATCATTGCCGCCACCAATCGCGACCTTGAAGAAGAAGTGA
>CAZJOY010000349.1:0-3527 GCA_964547705.1 uncultured Methylobacter sp.
ACCTGACCTTTGAAACGGTGCGGCAGAATGAAGTCGTTAAAGGCTTGGCCGGTTGGGGGGCGATCCTGGCGATACCGACGATGGTTTTCAGTTGGTACGGCATGAATTTCAAGTACATGCCGGAGCTGGATTGGGAATACAGCTATCCCGTCGTCATCGGCGGCGTGGCATTGTGCAGCCTGCTGCTTTATTTGCGCTTGAAAAGAGCCGGTTGGCTGTGATTTTAAAATAGACACGCGATGCGTTAGACTATCGTTATGAACAGCATCGTTCCGATCCCAAGTAATTGCCGATCCGAGCGGAACCCGCATGTAGGTTGAGCTTGCCCCATTTCGTCGCGTAGTTGCGTTGGGCTCACCTTGCGGGGCAAGCGAAACTGGTCATTTCCTGCAAGGCAAAGTCCTTGTTCTGTATCTAATCCTAAAAAAAATAATAAACGGAATATTCATGACAAAGCGAATCCTGTACTTTTTGACCCCCGGTGAAAACATCAGCCCATTTGATGTCACCCTCGCCGCCGATGCCGGCTTTGATATGGTGGTGCCGCTGACTAAAATTGAAGCCAAGAACACAGCGGCTGTCGTTCAGGATGCTATTTTTTGCCGTCCACCGAAACGTTTTAACGATACCGGTATTTTTATCGGCGGACGTGACGTTCATATGGCGACCGATATGTTTCAGAGCGCCAAAAAAGCGATGGTCGAGCCTTTTGAAGTCGGTGTTTTTGCCGATCCGAACGGCGCTTATACGACTTCCGCGAGCGTCGTCGCGCTGGTTGCCAAGGTGCTTAAAGAGCATCACAGCATGGACTTGAACGGCCGCAACGTCGCCGTATTTGGTACCGGCCCGGTCGGTATCTGCACGGCCATATTGGCGGCTAAACAAGGTGCAAACGTCAAACTGTGCCAGCTGCTTGCCGATGATGACAGACGGGCGGCGGAAAATTTTTGCCAGCGTTATGAAACCGATGTTAAGTGGGTTTCCGCCCAGACCAACGAAGAAAAAACCAACGAAGTTGCCGACAGCGAAGTGATTATTTGCGCGGCAAGAGCCGGCGTGCGTATTCTCGAGGGTTCATTGAAAAACGCCCAAAAACTGCTGGTTGCAGCGGATACTAATGCGGTTCCTCCCAGCGGCGTGATGGGCATCGGTTTGCATGATTTAGGTGTAGCCGTTGAATATACTAACGGCAGTTTCCGCAGCATTGGGCCGTTGGCTATCGGTAACCTGAAATATAAAGTGCAATTCGGCTTGTTTGAACAAATCCAAAAATCCAGCAAAGCGGCATTGATCGATTTTCCTGAAGCTTATGAGTTTGCGCTGTCGTTATTGGAAAAGCAGGCGTAAACCTCGCCGGAACAACTTACCGGGTAGGGTAAGTTGTTCTTCCAAATATAGCCGTTCGTATTGATTCAAGGCGAACGGTTTCCTTCGCGGAAGTTGCCCACCTCTATATTCCCCCAGAGGCTAAAATAACCTGCATCAAGCAGTTTTTATAACATTAGGGCTTATAAAAACCGCTCAAGATCGTGATTGCTATAAGCGATTTTTACAGTTTTTTTTATAATAACCGCGTTACATTAGCCTCTCAAAATATTCACAATAGAGAGGTAGTCATGACCTTTATCTACGGCTTGAGCGGCGTGCTCGCATTGGCTTTATTCATTTATCTGCTGGTGGCGTTATTTTACCCGGAGAAATTCTGATGACTGCAAACGGCCTGTTGCAAATCACTTTATATTTTGTCGTCCTGTTGCTGTTGGCTAAGCCATTGGGTGTGTATATGGCGGCGGTGTATGAAAACCGTCCGCTATTTCTTAAGCGCCTATTGGGACCTTTGGAGGCTGGGTTTTATCGTTTGAGCGGCGTTAATCCGGAGCAAGAAATGGGCTGGAAAAGTTACGCGGCAGCCCTGCTCTGGTTTAACCTGTTCGGCGGGCTGGCGGTGTTTGCGTTGCAGATGCTGCAAGCCTATCTGCCGCTGAACCCGCAACAGATGGCTAATGTGAGCGTCGACTCGGCATTCAACACGGCGGTCAGTTTTGCCACGAACACTAATTGGCAAGGCTACGGCGGCGAGACAACGATGAGTTATTTGACCCAAATGCTGGGTTTGAGCGTGCAAAACTTCGTCTCGGCCGCCACCGGCATGGCGGTTTTGGTTGCGATGATACGCGGTTTTCAACGCGCTCATGCCGATGGCATCGGCAATTTCTGGGCGGACCTGACCCGAGGCGTTTTGTATATCCTGCTGCCGTTGTCGTTTGTATTGGCGTTGGTATTGGCCGGGCAAGGCGTGGTGCAAACCTTCAAACCGTATCAAACAGTGCCCTTGGTTGAGCAGGCTGAAAATACGACCCAAACTTTAGCCGTAGGGCCTGCAGCCTCGCAAATCGCGATCAAGCAACTGGGCACCAACGGCGGCGGTTTTTTTAACGCCAATTCGGCGCACCCTTACGAAAACCCAACGCCGCTGACCAACCTCCTGGAAATGCTGGCTATCTTGCTGATCCCGGCAGCGCTGTGCCATACCTTCGGCACGATGGTCGGCGATACGCGCCAGGGCTGGGCTATTTTGTCGGCGATGACGCTGGTGTTGCTCAGCCTGCTATTCGTCACGGTCGGTTATGAACAAGGCGGCAATCCTGCGTTGGCTGCGCTTGGGGTCGAGCAAAGCGTTAGCGCCGACCAGTCCGGCGGCAACATGGAAGGCAAAGAAACGCGGTTCGGTATCGTCAATTCGGCGATCTGGGCGACTGCGACGACCGCGGCATCGAACGGTTCGGTCAATTCGATGCACGATTCTTACACTCCGCTGGGCGGCATGATTCCAATGTGGCTGATTCAGTTGGGTGAAGTCATTTTCGGCGGCGTCGGTTCCGGGCTTTACGGCATGCTGATTTTTGCGCTGATCGCAGTATTTGTCGCTGGCCTGATGATAGGCCGCACGCCGGAATATCTCGGCAAAAAAATCGAATCCTTCGAAATGAAAATGGCGGCTGTCGTTATTTTAATCCCTGCTTTTTTTATTCTGGGCGGAACCGCGTTGGCGGTCATGGTGGACGCAGGAAAATCGGCGGTTGCCAATCCCGGCGCGCACGGCTTTAGCGAAATTCTTTATGCATTCTCCTCGGCGGCGGCCAACAACGGCAGCGCTTTTGCCGGTCTTAGCGCCAACGCCCCGTTTTATAACATCGCTTTGGGCATCACGATGTTGTTCGGGCGCTATGGCATCATTATCCCGGTATTGGCGATTGCCGGTTCATTGGCGGCAAAAAAGACCGTACCGACCACCGTCGGAACCTTGCCTACGCATACGCCGCTGTTTGTGATGCTGCTTATCGGCACCGTGGTCTTGGTCGGCGCGCTGACTTTCGTGCCTGCGTTGGCCTTGGGGCCGGTGGTTGAGCATTTAATCATGAACACAGCCCCGTAGGCCGGAATAAGCCGGTTCGAGCGACAGCGAGAACTGGCGTTTCCGGCCTACGCCTCCCAAATTCGCCGGAAACGCCACCTCGCGCTACGCG
>CAZJOY010000350.1:0-3512 GCA_964547705.1 uncultured Methylobacter sp.
CGGTAATCGAGCAGAAGGTGCAGCCGCCGAAACAGCCGCGCATGATGTTGACCGAATGCTGGATCATTTCAAAGGCGGGCACGTTGGCATTGCCGTAAGTTTTATGTGGTACACGGGAGTAGGGCAGGTCGAATACGCCGTCCATTTCCTTGGTTGTGAGTGGAATCGGAGGCGGATTAATCCATACTTGCCGCGTTCCGTGCTGCTGAATCAACGGGCGTGCATTGCCGGGGTTAGTTTCTCCATGCATGACTCTCGAAGCATGAGCATACAATATCGGGTCGTCTTTTACGTCTTCATAGGGGGGCAAGCGGATTACCGTTTTTGCTCTTTGATCCTTGATCAGCTGTCTGTCGAAGCGAAGCACTTTTTCGTTAGCATCCTTATCAGGCTTTTTATCGCAAGCCGGCTCTTCCTGATACGGATTTTGCGGCGGCATGACTGCCCCAGGATGATCAATATCCGTGGAATCTTTTACAGCAAAGCTTTCCGGTATTTGTTTAACGAAATGCACGGTGCCACGTATGCCTTTCAAGTCGGATATGGCTTCACCATTAGCCAGACGATGGGCAATTTCGACGATCTGACGCTCGGCATTGCCGTAAACCAGCAGGTCGGCTTTGGAGTCCAGCAGCACCGATTTTTTGACTTTATCCGACCAATAATCGTAATGCGCGATGCGCCGTAAACTGGCCTCAATGCCGCCGATAATGATAGGCACATCTTTATAAGCTTCGCGGCAGCGGTGCGAGTAGACATTGACTGCACGGTCAGGGCGTTTGCCTGCCTCCCCGTTCGGGGTATAGGCGTCGTTAGAACGGATTTTTTTGTCCGAAGTATAACGGTTGACCATCGAATCCATATTGCCGCCAGTCACGCCAAAAAACAGGTTTGGACGGCCGAGTTTCATGAAGTCTTTGGCGCTGGTCCAATCAGGCTGGGAGATGATGCCGACTCTAAAGCCCTGAGCTTCAAGCAAACGGCCAATCAGAGCCATGCCGAAGCTGGGATGATCGATATAAGCATCGCCGGTTACCAGAATGACGTCACAAGCATCCCAGCCGAGTTCGTCCATTTCAGCTTTGCTCATCGGTAGAACAGGGGCGACGCCAAAGCGGCGAGCCCAGTATAAGCGATAGCTGAACAGGTTGGGTTCGTTTGATATGACGCTAGACATTATTTTTGTATCGACTTGTTGATGACGCTGACATTATGTTTGGCAATGTCTCTTAAATAAGAGATAAATTCAATTTGGTAAAGCTGTTCGAGCACAATGGCTCGGGTTCTTAAATCTTGCATGTTATGAAGTGGTGCTTTTTCGTTAAAGGCTAGGCCGATAATGTTGCCCCGGCCTTTGACCGGTAGAAACAGGATTCTCCAATCGAAAGTGCGCCCCAGCCACAAGGCGACCTCTTGAAATAGAGGATTGCTGGTGCCGCCCCAAAGATTGATAACCAGCATGCCGTCTTTTTTGAGTAAGGCCTTGCAGGCGTCAAAAAACGCATGGTTACTGATTGAGGGGGCCATGCCTTCATGGTCGAACGCATCGATAAACATCAGGGTGTATTGTTCGCTTTGGCTTTCGGTTCGTTGGCGTACATATCTCGCGCCGTCGTCAATAATTATTTTCAGGCGCGGGTCGAGAGGCAAACCGAAATGGCTGCGTGCAATTTTGACTACGCTTTCCCTGTATTCAATGACTCTCAAACGGCAATCAGGAAAATGATGCAGCAGATGTTTGGTTAATGAGCCGCCGCCCAAGCCGATAATCAAGGCCTCGTCATCGAGCGTGGGTTTGAATAGCATCCAGCTGGTCATGGCACGGACGTAATTCAGGTACAGTTTATCCGGATCAGTCAGCAGCATGCTGCTCTGCCGAGGGAATGAACCGAAGTGCAGAGATCTTACGCCATCTTGCTCGATAACTTCTAAAACGCCGTCGTCGTCGTGGCTTTCATAAATGACCCGACCCTCATATCTATACATAAACGCAACAAGTAGTTAAAAAATTAGCGGCTCATTATACCGGAGAATAAGGTTTAACTTATATGTGTTGATTCAGGTGCTGAGAGTGACTCAGAAACCGTAGCGGAAAATCAGCAGTTTGGAAAACGGAAAAGGAGGTGTCAGCGCAGCCCCCTTTTAAAGGGGCTGCGCTGCCGCATTGGACTAATCAACCATCTTGGTTGATTTTTGCAATAATAGCTTTTAAATGTTGATCGCAGTCCTGGTTATCGACCTGACAAGTTCCCGCATTTAAATGTCCGCCGCCGTTATAGCTAAGGCAAAGCTCACCGACATTGGTATTAGAGGAGCGATTTAAGATAGATTTGCCTATCGCAAAGACAGTATTTTGTTGTTTAACGCCCCACATCACGTGAATAGAAATATTGCTCTCAGGATACAGCGCATAAATCATAAAACGGTTAACGGCATAGATGGTTTCTTCATCGCGTAAATCCAACACGACCAAGTTATTGTGAACGGTTGAGCAGCGTTGAATTTGTTCTTTGGCTGCTGTTTCGTGTTCTTTAAACAGCTTGACTCGTTCCTGAACGTCGGGAAGTTGCAAGATGTCATCAATAGTATGATTTTTGCAATAATCAATCAGGTTCATCATTAATTGATAATTTGACACGGTAAAGTCCCTGAAACGGCCTAAACCGGTACGCGCATCCATCAAGAAGTTCATCAACACCCAGCCTTCCGGATTCAGGATTTCTTCTCGATTGAACTGGGCCGCATCGCCTTTATCGACAGCCGCCATCATTTCATTCCAGCTCGCAGGGAAGCGGGTTGCGCCGCCGTAATAATCATAAACAACTCGTGCGGCAGAAGGGGCTTCTGGGTCTATGATGTGATTTTCGGCTTTTTCGTTACGGATGGTTTCGCTTAAGTGATGGTCAAACGCAAGATGTACGCCTTTAACATAGGGCAGGTTGGTGGTGATGTCGCGATCGCTGATATTGATAATACCGTCTTGCATGTCCTTGGGATGGACAAAGCTGATTTCGTCAATCAAATCCAATTCTTTTAATAAAACGGCGCAGATTAAGCCGTCAAAATCACTGCGTGTAACGAGTCGAAATTTTTGGTCTGTCATGGTGTTGCCTTTGATGAAAGGAAAATAAGATGGAAAGGCAGGGGGAGGCCTTCCCATTTGTGGTTAAAATAATCCGGTGATTTTGCCTTTATTAGCAATATCAATTCTTTCCGCAGCAAGGACCTTTGGTAACGCGGGTCTGGTCAACGTCACACCCCCCCTGTCGCACAGCACAACCCACCGGGCGCCGGCCTGGTATGCGGCCTTGATGCAATCAAGCGCGTACTCCGGGTTGGCCTTGTAGCCGTCAAAGAAATGCTCGGCATCGAACATCACTTCGCCGACTTTCGTGCGCGCGTGCACGATGCTGTCCGCAATCATGTCGATGTTCTCTGAATTGGGGATTCCGAGCGCCACCCGAACTTGGAAATCCCACGTCTTGCCGACCATGCAAACGGCTTTCGCTTTG
>CAZJOY010000351.1:0-3500 GCA_964547705.1 uncultured Methylobacter sp.
GGGGACCCGGTCGAAACCGCCTCGTTCATGCCTTGGCTGGTCGGCACCGCATTAATTCATTCGTTGGCAGCAACCGAAAAGCGCGGCGTATTCAAAACCTGGACCGTGTTGCTGGCGATTTTTGCGTTTTCGTTAAGCTTACTGGGTACATTCCTGGTGCGTTCCGGCGTATTAACTTCGGTTCACGCATTTGCCAGCGACCCGACGAGAGGCTTGTTTATTCTGGTATTCTTGGCTGTTGTGGTAGGCGGATCGTTATTGCTGTATGCGATAAGAGCGCCTTACGTCAAAAGCAGCGCGACATTTGAACTGGTATCCAAAGAGTCGGTGATTTTGCTGAACAATGTGCTGCTGGTGGTAACGGCTTCCAGTATTTTACTGGGCACTTTATATCCGCTGGTTATCGACGCGTTGGGACTAGGCAAAATTTCAGTTGGTCCTCCGTATTTTAATGCCGTATTTATTCCGCTGACCGCGCCGCTGGCAATTGCCGTGGGCCTGGGCGTATTGCTGCGCTGGAAAAGAGATAATATCAACGCGATTGCATTGCGGGTGCGCTGGATTATCTTAGCCTGCGTCGGTGGCGGTTTACTGATTCCGCTACTGATGCCGTTTTATTCCTGGGGCGCGGTATTGGGCTTAACCCTGGCATTGTGGACAGTCGCGATAACCGCACTGTCTTTTGTCGATCGCATGGGATCACAAGGATTCTCATGGCAACGGCTGCAAACCGTACCGGCCGGTTTTTACGGCATGACCGTGGCGCATCTGGGCATTGCGGTATTTGTGGTCGGCATTACCTTGACCTCTGTTTACAGTGTCGAAAAAGATGTACGCATGGCGCCTGACGACAAGCTGGATATGTCCGGCTACATTTTTGAGTTCCACGGTGTCAAGCAGACCCAAGGGCCTAACTACGTTGCCCAACAGGCTTTTGTAACAGTCAGTTACGAAGGCACCCAGGTTGCCAAACTGGAACCGCAAAAACGGGTTTACCGGGTGCAAAAAATGCCGATGACCGAAGCGGCTATCGATGCCGGATTGTTCCGGGACTTGTTTGTTGCGATAGGCGAGCCGCTGGGCGACAAAGGCGCATGGAGCCTTAGGATTTATTACAAATCATTCATCCGTTGGATTTGGCTGGGCGCATTGTTCATGGCAGCGGGTGGTTTAATCGCCGCTTGCGATAGACGATATAAAATAACAGCTGCAAAGGTGCCGGTTAATGCTTAAGTACATCCTCCCGTTACTATTATTTATCGTTCTTGCGGTATTTTTGGCGCTGGGTTTGAACCTTCATCCGAATGAGATTCCGTCGCCGTTGATCGATAAACCGGCTCCGGCGTTTTCTGCGCCGAAGCTGCAAGCACCCGAAGAGAAATTATCCCAAACCGACTTAAAAGGCAGAGTCTGGCTATTTAATGTCTGGGCGTCGTGGTGCGCTTCGTGCCGTTCCGAACATCCGATACTGAACCAATTGGCACAGCAAAAAGCCGCGATTATCGTCGGCCTGAATTACAAGGATCAGCCGGAAGCCGCCTTAGGTTGGCTCGCGCAATTAGGCAACCCTTACGATGTTAGCATCATGGATCAAGACGGTCGTATCGGCATCGACTGGGGCGTTTACGGCGTGCCGGAAACTTTTGTCGTCGATAAACAGGGCGTGATCCGCTACAAGCATACCGGCCCCGTCACGCCTGAAGATGTGCAGCAAACTTTCCTGCCATTGATCGCCAAGTTACAGGCTGAAAATTAATGAAGCATTTATCCATTATTTTGTTATTGGTACTGTCCGGCATGGCTTGCGCCGGTGTTGAATACCGCGAGTTCGCCAATCCTGAGCAACAAGAAGCTTACGAAAATCTGACTTCGGAATTGCGCTGTCTGGTTTGCCAAAACCAGACCATCGCCGATTCCAATGCCGAATTGGCTGCGGATTTACGCAGACAAGTCTACGAAATGCTGCAACAAGGCAAATCAAAACAAGACATCGCTCAATTCATGACCGATCGCTACGGCGATTTTGTTTTATATAATCCGCCGTTTAAGCTCAAAACCGGCTTGCTATGGATAGGGCCGGTGGTGTTCCTGTTAATCGGCTTGATCGCAGTGTTTTTGTTTACGCGTCGCAAGAAGACCGCTGCAACGGTTGAAATGAGTGCTGAAAAACAGCAAAAAATCCGCAGCTTATTGGAAAAGGGTGATCAGTCTTGAACATGCTATTTTTGCTGATTGCCGTCGTAATGATTATGACCGCATTCCTGATTGTGCTGCCGCCGTTGTGGCGCAAGCATCCTATCGCGCCAGCAGACCAGGATCAGCGCAACATCGCCATTGCCCGGCAGCGACTGGCCGAGCTTAAAGAACAACTGCAAGCAGGTGCATTAAGCCAAGAGTTTTATGAGGAACAGCTAGCCGAGCTTGAACTGGCCTTAAGCGATGACCTCGATATACAGAGTCAAGTCAAAACGTCTCAATCATCAGGCCGATGGATGGCGACCGTGCTGGTTTTGGCAATCCCTTTGGCGGCAGGATCGCTTTATTGGGCGTTGGGCAGCTATCAGTTAATAAACCAAGCTGATCAACCGCAGCCGGCGGTAGCTAATCAAGCTCCACCGGAACTGGAACAAATGAAAAGCATGGTTGCCGGATTAGCGGAGCGCCTGCAAGAACAACCGGAAGATGCGCAAGGCTGGACCATGTTAGGCCGGTCTTATAAATATTTGCAGCAATATCCAAAAGCCGTCGAAGCGTTTGAGCACGCTTACAAATTAATAGGCGATAAGCCGGAAATCATGCTGCTTTATGCCGATGCTTTAGCTTATGCCAATAACGAGCAAATGGCCGGAAGGCCCACAGAACTGGTGTTTAAAGCGTTGGCGATGGAACCCAATAACGTTACCGGCCTGTGGCTGGGCGGCATGGCGAAAGCGCAAACAGGCGATTTCGCGGCCGCGATGGATTTGTGGAAAAAACTTGAAGCGCAATTGCCTGCGGGCTCGGATGCTCAGAAGGAAATACAAGGTTTGTTGGTGAAACTTGCGACCCAGATACCGGAAGGCACTGCTCAAGCGGAACCTGAGCAATTGGCTAAAACGGGTCGCGCCGGTTCCCAACCGACTGCGACACTTCCGCCATCCCAGGCAGACGTAAGCATCGATGTTCAGGTGAGTCTAGCGCCCGAGTTGCAAAAATCGGCCGGTCTTAACGACACTGTATTTATTTATGCTCAAGCCTTATCCGGTCCCAAAATGCCGTTGGCTATTGTCCGTAAACAGGTTTCCGAATTGCCGTTAACCGTTAATTTGACCGACGCAATGGCGATGATGCCGAACATGAAATTATCGAATTTCGAGCAAGTCAAACTGCTGGCCCGCGTTTCCAAATCCGGCGATGCAATGCAGCAGTCAGGCGACTTGATCGGCATTATCGAACAGATAGCGTTGACTGATAAAGGCCCTCACAAAATAGTCATCAACAGCCAAATAAAATGATGGATC
>CAZJOY010000352.1:0-3499 GCA_964547705.1 uncultured Methylobacter sp.
TATTGATGCCGAACAATCCTAAAGCGGGCGGCATCTCGCGGCGCATCGAAGGCGATACCCGTAGCGACTTGCGCGAAGTCATGGCCGCGCTCGAGATTCCTGAAAGCATGGGACTCATTGTTAGAACAGCCGGTTGCGGCAAAAATGTCGAAGAATTGCAATGGGACTTAAATTACTTACTGCAACTTTGGGAAGCCATAGAACGCTCTGCCGAAGAACATTCAGCACCCTTTTTAGTTTTCCAGGAAAGCAACGTCATCATCAGGGCTTTGCGCGATCATTTGCGCGGCAATATTGACGAGATTTTGATCGACAATGAAGACTCCTTCAAACTGGTGCAAAATTTCTTAAAACAAGTCATGCCGCATTTTTTGCCCAAGGCAAAACTTTATCAAGATGCCGTCCCGCTATTTAATCGCTACCAGATTGAATCACAGATTGAAGTGGCTTATGGCCGCGAAGTATCCTTGCCTTCAGGTGGTTCAATCGTTATCGATCACACTGAAGCCTTGACTTCCATCGACATCAATTCGGCACGCGCCACTAAAGGCAGCGACATTGAAGAAACCGCGTTAAATACCAATCTTGAAGCAGCCGATGAAATTGCCCGCCAGCTGAGACTGCGAGATCTGGGCGGACTATTCGTTATCGATTTCATCGATATGATGTCCAACAAAAACCAGAAAACCGTTGAAAATCACCTGCGCGACGCGCTTAAAATCGACCGTGCCCGCATTCAAACTAGCCGCATTTCGCGTTTCGGCTTACTGGAAATGTCCAGGCAAAGAATGCGCCCTTCGTTGGGTGACTCCACTCAGCTGCCGTGCCCCCGCTGCAAAGGCCAAGGTACGATTCGCAACGTAGAATCGGTCGCACTTTCCGTGCTGCGTATTCTCGAAGAAGAAGCGATGAAAAAAGGCACAGAGAAAGTCATTGCCCACTTGCCGATTGAATGCGCGACTTTCTTATTAAACGAAAAACGTAGCGCCATTGAGCAAATTGAAAACCGACTGAGAGTCGGCATTGTGATCCTGCCCAGCAAGCATTTGGAAACACCGGCCTACGACATTGAGCGTATCAAGGAAAAAGAATCCGGCGAGAATGGCAAAGCCAGCTATTTACAGATCAAAGCCGAAGACATCACTATCCCTGAATTTGCGCAGCAGGTAAAACCAAGCATAGCCAAAGCGGCAGTCAAGGAATTTTTGCATGACTCCCCTGCTCCGGTCCAAAACAAGAGTGAGTCAGCCAGCCTGATCCAGCGGTTCTGGCATAAACTAATAGGCCCCAGAGCAACACCTAGAACAGCTGTAATACAAACCGCCGAAAGAACCAAACCGGCTGACGAGAGTCAACTTGGCAAAAACAGAGACAACAGGCAAGGTCAAAACCAGGATAGAGGACGTGGACGCAATCGCGGCCGAGGCCAAGGGCGCGGTCAAAACGGTCAAAATGAGCAAGTTCAAGCACTGGAACAAGGACAGCCAGCAAGACAAAAACCTGAACAAAACCAGGACTCTCCACGTCAAAATCGTCCTCCGCGCGGTCAAGGCAGAAACGTAAAACGCAATCTCGATCCGGCAAATATGCCTGTCACCAAAACCGAACAGGTTAAAATTGAAGCAGCTGATTTTGAGAACGTTGCCGTTGCAGAAGATGTCATTCTAAATGTACCGGAAATTGCTTCTCCTGTTGTTGCCAATGCCGAGAAGGATCACCCCAAGAGAAACAATGCCAGAAGAGGGCCAAACCGTAGAAGACCACGGAACCCCAACTACAAAAAGCCCGAAACAGATGGCGACTCAAATCCGGCATATGAAGCAAGTAGCGTGGATAACGATCAATCGCGTCCGACAGCACCCCGCTCTTATGACAGCGACTTTGCAGAGAGAGTAGAAAAATCCGAGCGTCTGGAGCCTCAGGCTAATACTCCCAGCCAAACTAGCAACGGTAATCAGCAATCGGAAGCGCCAAAACCGGCGGCTACCCCTGAACCGGCTCCGGCGCCAAAGCCAGTTGAAGTGATAAAGCAAGACGCAGAATAGTAAAATGAGGATAGGCCAACGCTGGCCTATCCTCATCAAATCAAGCATAACACCACGAAGCTCACGAAGAAGTTAAACATTCGTGCTCTTCGTGCCTTCGGCCTTAAACGCTTTTAGCCCCCAATATCTACAGCTCTTGGCTGCCATTACCCGAGCGGTTGCAAAAGATAAAGTCTGATATTTTTTCCTTTACCTGTACTTAACCTCTACAGCTTCGCCCCCCAGCAATGACCGCAACCTTGCAACCAACTCATCGGTAGGATGCACACGCCACTCATCGCCCAACTGTAGATTGGCTTTTGCAACTTTTGAGCTATAACCAATGCCGACAGGACAGCCGCCGCCCTTGAAAGGCTCCAACACCGCAGTCAGCTTCGCCACAAAATCATTACCTTCCCACTGCTCGTCTGCCGCATTCCATACCAACTGGATACTTCTGGCAAAAGCTTCCCTGGCCTGCTCCATGTTGTATAGTTTTTCGACCGTTAAGCGTAGCGTTCCTAGATAATCATCAACACCTAATGCTCCTTCGGCAATTAACAAACTGTCGCGGGAAAAAATACCCCGGTATTTTTCGTAAATTTCGCCAAACGCCGCAATTTCCAGCCTGCCGGTTCGATCATCAATGGTCGCAAAGCCCATAGTTTTGCCGCTCTTGGTCTGCCGTGTCCGCACCTCGACAACCAAGCCCGCGGTTCTAGCTTCCATTTTGCCGCGGGAGCGCTCGGCATTACCCATCAGCGATTCTATCGTTCCGTTGGTAAACTGCCGTAATTCAGCCTCGTACTGGTTGATCGGATGGCCGGTCAAAAACAAGCCTAAAACCAGTTTTTCAGCATTCAAGCGTTCATTTTCGGACCAAGGCTCAACTATCGTCGCGTAAGCCTCTTCGTCATCGGCATTGTCGACATTAACAGCCAGGCCGAATAAGTCATCCTGCCCGGTTTGCGCATTTTTGCCATGTTGTTCGGCGACTTTTAGTGCTGTCGGCAGCTCAGCCAAATGGCCGGCCCGGTTAGCGTCGAATGCGTCAAAAGCCCCTGCCCTAATCAGGGCCTCCAGCACCCGTCGGTTGAATTTTCGCAAATCCACCCGCTTGCATAAATCGTACAGACCGGAAAACGGCCCATTTTGTTCGCGCTCGATCAGCATTTCTTCAATGGCCGCCTCGCCAACGCCTTTCAGCGCGCCCAAACCGTAAACAATCTGGCCTTCGTCGTTAACGGTGAATTTGTATTTTGAAATATTGATCGTCGGTGGCAGAATTTTAAGGTTCATTTGCCGGCACTCTTCAATCAAAATCACCACTTTATCGGTGTTGTCCATATCGGCGGACATGACCGCGGCCATAAATTCGGGCTGGTAATGGGCTTTAAGCCATGCGGTTTGATAGGCGACCAGCGCGTAAGCAGCAGAATGCGATTTATTGAAACCGTAACCGGCAAATTTTTCCA
>CAZJOY010000353.1:0-3465 GCA_964547705.1 uncultured Methylobacter sp.
TGATGTCGTTGGGCATCCACCGCATCTGGAAACGCATTGCCGTACAACTCAGCAATGTGCGTAAAGGCGACCAAGTGCTTGATCTGGCGGGTGGAACCGGCGATCTAACCACTCTGTTCGAAAAGCGCGTCGGCGCGGAAGGCCAAATAGTCCTGGCCGATATTAACTCGGAAATGTTGCGCACCGGACGCGATCGCCTGATCGATAGAGGCTTGGTCGGCAATATCCGCTACGCGCAAGTCAATGCTGAATGCCTGCCTTTTGAAGACAATACTTTCGATTGCGTCTGTATCGCTTTCGGCTTGCGTAACGTCACCGACAAAGATGCCGCGTTACGCTCCATGTATCGCGTACTCAAGCCCGGCGGCCGCGTCATCGTGCTGGAGTTTTCGCATCCGGTCGATAAAATCACCGAAAAAGTCTACGATTTCTATTCATTCAAGCTGCTGCCCAAAATAGGCAAAGTCGTTGCAAAAGATGAAGACAGCTATCGCTACCTTGCCGAATCGATCCGCATGCATCCTAAACAGGATGAACTGAAAAAAATGATGGAAGACGCGGGTTTGGAGCGTTGCGAATACTTTAATATGACGCAAGGCATCGTTGCCGTTCATAGAGGTTATAAAATCTAGCATGGCCATCAAGCCCTTACTGATTGGCGCATTGGAAACCGCGCTTAATCAATATCTTGCATTGGTTCAAGACATTAGCTATTTTTTGACACCGCTGGCCGGCAAAGTTATTGCCGTTACCGTTCAGCCGTTTGATGAAACCATTTACCTGTGTCCGACTGCGGATTCCATCCAATGCCTGGACCAATTTCCTGACCAGCCCGACACGCGCCTGACCGGTTCGATTTGGGCGCTAGGCTTAATGGGACTCAGCTCAACGCCGATGCGTTCTGTTTTTTCCGGTGAGGTACAGATTGAAGGCGATATGCAAACCGGCCGTAAGTTTCAGGAGCTGTTTGCCAAATTGGACATCGACCTGGAAGAAAAACTGTCGCAGTTTACTGGCGATATTATCGCGCATAAAGTCGCTAACTTTTTCCGTGCCGGTCAGAGCTGGAGCAAAGAATCGCTTGAAACTTTCAGGTTGAATGCTAAGGAATTTTTGCAGGAAGAAACCCGCGATTTACCGTCAGCGCCTGAAGTGGATATTTACTACACCCAAGTTGACGAATTGCGTACGGATTTTGACCGATTGCAAAGCAGGGTTGATCGGCTGAAAAGTACGTTGCAGAATAAACTTTAATTTTTCACCACGAAGAAACGAAGTTCACGAAGAGAGCCAAGGTAAAATCTTCGTGTCTTCGTCGTGAATCTAGTTGTTAGGCGCTAAAGACAGCGTCCACTCTACAAACAAAGGTAACTCGTGATCCGCCCTAAATTATTATTGCGCCTGATCCATATCAACTGGGTTCTGGTCTTTCACGGCCTGGACGAAATCGTTTTAAAAACCCATCTATTCCGGCCTGTCCGTTACTTAGCTTTTTTTTCCCCAAATTACTGGCTTAGAAAGCCATCAGACTCTCGCGGCGCCAGAATCCGACGCGCACTGGAAGATCTTGGGCCTATTTATGTCAAATTCGGCCAAGCCCTGTCGACCCGTAGAGACTTGCTGCCCGATGACATCGCCGATGAACTGGTCAAACTACAGGACCGAGTCCCACCCTTTGGCAATGATATTGCCCGCAACATCATCGAAAAAGAACTGGGCATGTCTATCAGCGAAGCCTTTGCCGAGTTTGATGCCGAACCTCTGGCCTCGGCTTCAGTCGCCCAGGTTCATACCGCCGTCTTGCATAGCGGCGAAAACGTTGTCGTTAAGGTGCTGCGTCCCGATATAGAAAGCCGCATCCGCTCAGACATAGGTCTGCTCTACGAACTAGCCTATTTTGCCGAGCGCTTCTGGTCCGACGCAAGAAGATTACGCCCTGTCGATGTCGTTGCCGAATTTGAAAAAACCACGCTGGATGAACTCGACTTGGTCAGGGAAGCTGCCAATGCCGCCAAATTACGCCGCAACTTCGAGACTTCCGACATCATCTACATACCGGAAATCCATTGGCCGTTAACGCGCCAAAAGGTTCTGGTCATGGAACGAATTCACGGCATACCGGTCGGAGAGATCGAACAACTTAGGGCGGGCGGCGCCGACTTCAAATTGCTCGCCGAGCGCGGCGTGGAAATCTTTTTTACCCAAGTATTCAGGGATAATTTCTTTCATGCCGACATGCATCCGGGCAACATTTTTGTCGATTTGCCGGCCAAATATATCGCCGTTGACTTTGGTATCGTCGGCACGCTGTCATTGTCCGATCAGCACTACCTAGCTGAAAATTTTCTGGCTTTTTTCAATCGCGATTATCGCAAAGTGGCCGAAATGCATGTCGAATCCGGCTGGGTTGCCGAATCGACCCGGATAGAAGAATTTGAGTCCGCAATACGTAGCGTTTGCGAGCCGATTTTTGAAAAGCCGCTTAAGGATATTTCCTTCGGCCAATTGTTGCTGCGTTTGTTCCAGACTGCGCGACGTTTCGATATGCATGTTCAGCCCCAACTGGTTCTGCTGCAAAAAACATTGCTCAACATTGAAGGCTTGGGGCGTCAGCTTTACCCTGACTTGGACTTATGGCAAACAGCTAAGCCTTTTCTTGAAAAATGGTTTCATCAGCGTGTTGGCCCTAAAGCTAAAATCGATAAACTGATCAAACAGTTTCCGGACTTTGCCGAGCAATTCCCCGAAATCCCCTCGCTGATTTATAAAGCACTGGACAATGCCGCCCACGCAAAGCACCATACGGAAATGCAAAACAGGGAATTAACGCTGCTGCGCCAACAAATGGAAAACAACCACCGCAGAACAGTCTGGGCTATGCTGATCAGTGCCGCGGTCATCAGTGCAGCGGTGTTGTTTCAATAAAGTCTGATAGTAGGTGAATTAAGTATTCACCACGAAGAATACGAAGTTTTTCTGACAGTTTATGTTTTTCAAGCAGGACGGGACATGTTGTTCCGTTCGCAACGTTTCGCGCTGATTAACGGCAACCACTTTGCTTAGGCATCGCGAAAAGCCAGAAGCGAGATTGCAAACTTCGGCCCCATTTATTTTCTTCGTGAACTTCGTGTCTTCGTGGTGAATAATCACTACGTTTTTTCATACAAATAGACAGGTGTAAAAATGGTAGCACTCGAAACGCCGATCTGTGATTTCGGCAAAAAAGCCATCGATTTTGAATTGCCCGGTGTGGACGGACGCACATGGACTTTGCAACAGTGCATGGGCAAAAATGGCCTATTAGTAATGTTCATCTGCAATCATTGCCCGTATGTCAAAGCCGTGCAAGACCGGATTGTCAGGGACGCGCGGGAACTTAACGCATTAGGGGTTGAAACGGTCGCAATCATGCCCAATGATACGATTGAATACCCCGCCGATTCTTTCGACAATATGAAACGATTA
>CAZJOY010000354.1:0-3446 GCA_964547705.1 uncultured Methylobacter sp.
GGTGAAACCCGAGGGTTGAGGCAGTTACCGAGACATCATTTTTAATGTGATGCCGGGCGTTATTTGGGGTATTTTAATGCATGCCGGGCAAGCAACCGAACGGCTAAAAAACTGCGATGCCATCATTTATGCCAAGGAAATGAAGCAACCTTCGATCACAGGGCCGGAGAAAGAAATGCTGGTCATTGCCGACTCCGAAGATCCCAGTGTCAAAGTTTCCGATAAGGTTTTTGTGGTACTCACGCAAGCCGATGCGATGGATGATCAAATCGATTTTAAAGACACCTACACCAAACATCGCAGCTATTGGCCGTCAGTGCCTGAGCGCCGGTTAATTCCTGTTTGCGCCCGGGCTCATTTGGTCGAATTTGGCATTCCTTCCGAGGATACGTTAAGACGAACTAAAAGCGCCGACGATAAAGCGAAGATGAAAAAGCTCGGCATTAACGATGGTATGGCGGCTTTAAAAGAATCAATCAATTACTACATCGACAATGAACGTTCAGGTGTTTTAGAACGGCGTTGCGATGCCTTGGTCAGCAATATTCGGCAAATCGCTAATGAAGTGTTGCTTAAGCTTGAACCGATTTACGGAGTGTTCGATGAAACTGAAATTCAAGAAGACGATTTGCTTGGCAGAGACTTTAATCAATGGTGGGGAAGGGAATGGCAACGCATCAAGAAAGATTTCGATACCTGGTATGCCGAGATTATTCAAGGCCGTAAAGAAGCCGATGCGTTGGGTTCGGAACATCACGAACTGGCCGCCCTGCATATATCCTATGATGAAAAAATCGAGTTTTTACTTTCCAATCTAACCACAGCCCAACCTGCTGAGTTAAAACGCATTTATACAGCTGGCGGTACTATTTCCATGCCCGACTCGCGTGAAGGCAATTATAAAATTCGCGAAGAACTATTCCGGGAAATTCAGAAAAAATTTGAGACTGAATTGACCGACCAGTTGGCGCAGGCGCTGCAAGCGCTTATCGACCAGATTGCACTAAAAACTCAAAGCTTGCTGTGGGAAACCGAAGAAGTACGTAAAACCTTGCTGCATTCCGATGTTGATGAAACTCTTGAACAGGCGCGTATTCGCCATGGTTTTCAAGTGCTGTTTTTACGCTTTAGCCGAGTTGCCGTTGAAGCATTCATCGCTAAACCTTTGCAAGCCAGAGAGCGTTTATTGAAAGAACGCGCTGCCGAAATTAAAACGCTGGAAGCATTTTATCAAGGCAGCGATAAAGCTAAACGCGAAGGCGGTCTTACACATTATCTGCGTTACGGGCTATGGACAAAATTAGCCCAAAGCAGCACCGGCAGCAGCCGCGCCAAAGCAGCGGAAAAACCGACGGCTAAAAACCAGGTCATACAGGATATTGTTAACGCAGTTACCGCTGAAGCGACATCTCCTGTCAAAAAAGTCATCGAAGATTTGGAAAATACGTCTTCTACAAATGAGCCCAGTGATTTCGAAGCCGTTGTTGCTGAAATTAACGGCGATTTAGCGGCCCTGCAGGATTACCTGAAAAACAGCGTATTTTATGCCGCGGGTTTTATCACTTACTGTAATCAGGAGCTGGAACGTATCCGTAATCGCTTTAAAGAAATGGAAGATAATGACCGGCAATGGATCGGTATTATCCGCACCGCTGTGAAATATGAAAAAAACCCAAATATTCCTTATAACATTGTCCATACTAAGCGCGATTTTCGTATGCGTCGGGAGATTGCTGTAGAGCTTAAGGAAATTAGAGAAAGTTGTACAAATGTGTTTTGATGTTTTTCATGGAAACAGTCCTCATTCTACCTACCGAAAGTTGAAAATTACCGCTTTAATCTATTGATAACCGATGAAGAAGGGCCAGGGACTGGCCCAGCGCGATCTACCTTATGATCGATTTGCAGTCTGATTGCAGTCTGAGTGGCCAAATTGTTGATTATTGCTTTTAACGGCCTAGCTGCTGATAAGTCAGCCGTATTACCCTAATTTACGCAGTTCAGAATATTGGGTTCTACGTCCACCCCGGTCTGCCCCGAATTGATGCGATCAGCTATAATTTCCCACCTTGACTAAATTACGACGTATTTCAAGATCAATGAATAACCTTGGAGAGCGGTATGAGAAAAATATCCCTATTTAGCGCAATAGTGTTGACCGCTTGTGTCACCATTAATATTTATTTCCCTGCTGCCGCTGCTGAAAAAGCCGCGGATGAAATCATTAAAGACATACAGAAAAACACGCCGCAACAAACGGAACCCAAACCCAAGGCAAGTTTGCCGGATTGGCAGGTAAGTATTTATCAGCTGATTGATTCGGCAATCAATGTGGTGGTGCCACCGGCGCAAGCCGATCAGGCAAACCTGGCAATCGATAGCGCCGAAATCAGGCAATTGCGTAGTGCGATGGAAGCCCGGTTTGCCAGTCTGCAACCTTTATATGCAGCAGGCTATATCGGCATACAATCGGACGGATTGCTGGCGGTTAGGGATATGGGCAGTGTACCGCTTAAAGACAGGAATCAGGTCAGCAAACTGGTCGCCGCAGAAAATGCAGATCGGCAAAGCCTTTATCAGACGATTGCTAATGCCAACGGCCATCCCGAATGGGCTGCCCAAATTAAATCAAGTTTTGCCGGTCGTTGGGTGAGTAATGCTCAACCAGGCTGGTGGTATCAATCCTCAGGAAGCTGGAAACAAAAGTAAACATGGCAAAGAGAAGAAGAGTCAAAAAACAGTTACCGGAAACGCCGGTTAAAGTCACTATAGAATCATTGGCTCATGACGGCCGCGGCGTGGCGCACGTTGAAGGTAAGGTGATTTTTATCGATGAGGCGTTGCCGGGCGAGGAAGTGGAATTTGTTTATACCGAAAGCCGCAAAGATTATGCGGAAGGCAAGGTCGTTAATCTGTTGAGCCGTGCTGCTGACCGTGTCGATGCGTTGTGCCCGCATTACGGTGTTTGCGGCGGATGCAGTTTTCAGCATGTCGAATCGGCCGCGCAAATTCGGATCAAGCAGGATTTGTTGATAGATCAATTCAAACGCATTGGCAAAACCGAGATTCCCGAGCTTTGGCAGCCGCTGGAAGGCCCGCATTGGGGTTATCGCAGCAAAGCGCGGATGGGTGTTAAATACGTCGAGAAGAAAAACCGGGTACTGGTCGGTTTCAGGGAAAGACGTCATCCTTACTTAGCTGAAATTGATAGTTGCGTGGTGATGAATCCTATCGTCGGCACTAAGCTGATGGCTTTGTCGGAAATGATCGGCGGTTTGACCGTCAGGGACAAAATCCCGCAAATTGAAGTGGCTATCGGCGATAACCAATGCGTGCTGTCGTTCCGGGTGCTGGAGCCGCCGACCGATGCCGATAAGGAACGGATGCGCGAGTTTGCACACCGGCATGACATCTCGGTGTGCCTGCAATCCAAAGGCCCCGATACC
>CAZJOY010000355.1:0-1947 GCA_964547705.1 uncultured Methylobacter sp.
TAAAATTAAGCTTTATTGATCCCAGCAAATCCAGATTCCCAAATGCTACTTAAGCTCTTGCCGCTATTTTCTACAACATTGCTTTATCTGCTGTATTACCTGATCAGCACCTTCAAATTCGATGTGCAAATATTGACGCCATCGATACCTTACGATTACCTGCTGCAACTGGTCATTGCTTACGTGATTTATGCCTTATCAAAACGGGTCTGGATTTTCCTGGTCATTCATGCGCTGCTAATGGGACTGTTATATATCGGCAACGCGGTAAAAATATCGTTTTTTGGCGGACCTATTATGCCGGACGATGTTTTTGCGTTGCAGTCGCTGCTATTGATACTCGACGGCTGGCGTTTTTTTGCGGCCGCAATACCATTGGCCGCCATTGCCAGCCTGATATTGTTCAATTTCACGATGCGTCATTGGAGCGCTTATCTGGCTAGTCTGGCGATCATCTTGCTCGGCATCACCGTGGTTTACAAACCAGCGACCCTACTGGAGCCTCTGGACGGATACTTCGGTAATTCGGTATGGGATCAACGCTCCAATTATGTCTGGCGCGGCGCAACGCTTTACACATTATTGGAAAGCGCACGCCATTTTGCCGCGGCCGAGGTCATTCCCGACGCCGAGAGGGCCCAGGAAGCGGCCGACAAATTACTGACAGCCCGGCGCGCCGATGCCATTCAGGCCAGGATACTGCCGGTTGCTAATAAAGAAAAAACATTTACCCCTCGTAATATCCATATCGTCTTACTGGAATCGTTCTGGGACCCTGGCGAATTGAAGAAAGCAAAGTTTAAACCCTACCCTCTGTCTCCCGAGTTTCGGGAGCTATGGAAAAGCGGCGGATACTCTCATGCGCTGACCCCGGTATTCGGGGGCTTTACCGCCAATTCGGAGTTTGAGGTGTTATGCGGGTTCCCGGTGATAAGGCATGCGGTCAAATTCGAGCGCCAATTACTTAACGATGTGCCTTGTTTGCCGCATCTTCTTGCCGATAAAGGCTATCGCACCATCTCATCGCACCCGAATGTGCCGGTGTTCTGGAACCGTGTTAATGCTTATAAGCGCATGGGCTTTCAAACTTATTGGTCGCTGGAAGATTTTGTCCAGGATGACATGAACCAGGAATTCTTGTCCGACAGCTCGTTATACCGCCAAGTCATCGAGAAAATATCCGGTTCGCTGGATGCCAAGCAGCCGGTTCTGGATTATATCGTGACCTATTTCGGGCACTGGAATTACCCGTTAAGCAAAAGCCGTCCCAATAAAGTCAGCTCGTCGTCCGAAGTCGAGGAAGTGACGGCCTACGCCAACACGGTTTATTACAAATCAAGGGAATTGATGGGCTTTATTAACGAAATGCGCAAACGGGATCCGGAAGGCATTATCGTGGTTTTCGGCGATCACCTGCCTTTTCTGGGTGAGAACTTTGCGGGCTACGAGGAATCGGGGGTGTTGGCGGCCAACCGTAGCGACTTTTCGCCGGCCATGTTCAAAGCCTATGTCAGCACGCCAATGTTGATCATCGACGGCAAACGCGGCCCGGTTAAGTTCGGCAGCCTGCCGCTTTATCAAGTACCCAAGCTGGTGCTCGACCTGGTCAACTTCAATGAGCCGAGTATCATGGATTACACCGCGTCTTTGCCCAACACACGTGTAAGGCCATTACCGGGCCTGCATTTCAATATACAGGCTGACGGAACAGGGGAACTCTGCAAAGAACCGCCCTATTCCGAAGCGTGTCAACTGTCTTCCCGCTGGCTGGAGGATGTATCGGTGGTTAGCAATGATTTATTCATGGGCCGCCAGGCGACACGGCCCAAATACATCCCCGAAAAACAGCCTGAGCCAGCTCCAATAGAGGCTACTGTTTCGCCGGCAATCATTTAGTATATGGTTAAAAATAACTTCCCGAAATCACTGTTTCCCGTCGTCAAACCC
>CAZJOY010000355.1:1957-3418 GCA_964547705.1 uncultured Methylobacter sp.
AAACCGTTCGTGCTGACCCTTCGACTATGCTCAGGACTAAAGGCTTTGTCGAAGCATGATCGGTTTGACGCAGTGGGACGAAATTTTTCCGTTCACCCTTCGACAAGCTCAGGGCGAACGGAAAAATTTCACCTAAATCTATATTGGGAAGTTATTACGGACCAAATTCTTAACGGCAATAGATTCACAACAATTATCAGCGTAACCAACATCCACTCGATCACCGGAGAAAATTTATGCATAAACGTTTTATAGCGGCTATTTTCAGCCTATCGCTACTGTTTGCTGAAAACAGTATGGCCGATCAACTCAGCATACCGTTACAAATCGATTACAGTCTTATTAAAAAAGTACTCGTTTCCCAGCTATATACCGGCAAAGGCAATACCGCGGAATTGTGGAATGACCGTCAAGGATGCAGTTACTTAAGGCTTTCCAATCCCGACGTTAACGGCAAGAACGGTCAAATCCAGCTGTTAAACGAGGTTCAAGCCCGATTCGGCACCGGCTTGGGCGGACAATGCGTAACGGTTCTGGAATGGGCCGGCGTATTGGAAACCTTTCAGCAGCCGACACTCGATTCCGGCCATTCCGTGCTGAGCTTTCCGGTCACCAGCGCCACCGCGTATGACCGGGATGGCCATCATCTGACCATCGACAAACTCCAGGATTTGATCAAACGCTTTGCCGAACCCAAAATCGCCGCCGTAAAAATCGACTTAAACGAATCCCGTGGCGAGATTGAGAAAACACTGGCGCATTTTTTACCCAAAGATAATGCCGCCGAAGTTAAGGAGACACTCAAATCGCTTAAATTCAGCAGCATCAATGCCGGAGATAGCGGCATCGACATTAAGCTTAACCTCAATGCGCCGGCCAAAAAAACCGTTGCCAAACCGGTTCCGGCTTTCAGCGAAGCCGAACAAAAACAATGGCAAGCCGCTTGGCAGCAATGGGATACATTCCTGACCTCAGCGATTAAACAGGCCAGCGAGGACACAAAATCACCGGAGCTACGCGAAGCTTTAATGGAAATTTTGATGAACTCCCGGGCAGCTTTTCAGGCCGGGTTAAAAGAACATGATGCGAACAGCGATCCGGTGCGGGTATTTTTTACCGATACCTGGGATCGTCTGGCGCCGGTATTAAAAATCATCGCCAAAGAATTGCCGGCTATTCAAGGCCTGCGTTACATAACCTTTATCGCGGCAACCGACGTGATTTACGAACTTGAACGGATAGGCGCACCGTTTGGCCTGGATATTTCTTCCGATGGACTACGTACATTGGCACGCGTTTTAATAGCGGGCAAGCAGCAACAGCCGTGATAGAGACTTTATGATCCTTGCCGATCAATTGAGCGCATCATAAAGTGGGCAAAACCAAGCTCAGATATTCAAGATCTGAGCTTAGAAGCTGTTTAAAAACCTAACCAATGCCGCGTAAAAGCCGGTGTACCTC
>CAZJOY010000356.1:0-3378 GCA_964547705.1 uncultured Methylobacter sp.
AGGTCAGCTGGGTCAAATCATTGGAGCCGATGGAAAAGCCGTCGAAATGTTCGGAGAACGCATCGATTTGGATCACGTTATTCGGAATCTCGCACATCACGTAAATTTCCAGGCCTTGCTCGCCACGCTTCAAGCCAAGCTTTGCCATGTAATCGAGCACGCGCCGGGCCTCGTCAACGCGCCGGCAAAACGGGATCATCAGGACGACATTGCTTAAGCCCATTTCGTCGCGCACCCGTTTCATGGCCTTGCATTCCAACGCAAAGCCTTCCGCATAAGCGGGATGTACATAACGCGATGCGCCGCGAAAACCGATCATCGGATTGGCTTCGTCGAATTCAAACCAGCTTCCGCCCAGCAAGGTGGCGTATTCGTTGGTTTTAAAATCCGACATGCGCACGACGACCGGCTTCGGGTAAAACGCGGCTGCGATAGTGCCCACGCCCTCGGACAGCTTTTGGACAAAATAATCTTCGGCGCCGGCATAATTGCGCGTCAATTGCTCCAGCTGTTCCCGCTCCTCGACATCCAGCACGCGGTCCGGGTGTATCAACGCCATCGGATGCGCCTTGATGTATTCGGTAATGATAAATTCCATCCGCGCCAAGCCCACGCCGTCATTCGGCAAAAAGCTGGTTTTGAATGCCAGTTCAGGATTGCCGATGTTCAGCATGATTTTGGTTTTAGGGCGTTGCAAACCGGACAAATCGGTATTTTTAATCTCGAAATCGAGCTTGCCGGAATAAACTTTACCGGCATCGCCTTCCGCGCACGATACGGTTACAGGGCTATTATTTTTAATCGCCGTCGTCGCATTTTCGCAACCGACCACGGCCGGGACGCCCAATTCGCGGGAGATAATCGCCGCATGACAGGTGCGCCCGCCGCGATTAGTGACTATCGCCGAAGCTATTTTCATAACCGGCTCCCAATCCGGCGTGGTCATATCAGCCACCAGCACATCGCCGGGATTGAAATGGTTCAGCTGCTCGACATTATCGATAATCCGCGCATTGCCGGTAGCAATCTTGTTACCCACCGCATGGCCGGTGACTATCGGTTCGGCTTTGTTTTTAAGGCTGTATTGTTCCAAAACCATGCCGCGCAACTGCGAAACCACGGTTTCAGGACGCGCCTGAACGATATACAGCGTGCCGTCGAGGCCGTCTTTCGCCCATTCGATATCCATCGGCTTGGCCTGCCCGGCTTTAGCGCTGTAATGCTTTTCTATTTTTATCGCATAATCGGCGAGGGTCAGCACATCCTGATCGTCGATGCAAAAACGGCTGCGTTCTTCTTCCGAAGTGACAATATTGCGGGTCGGTTCACGGGTGCGCCCTTCGCTGTAGACCATTTTTATTTTCTTAGCGCCCAACGTGCGTCTTAATACCGCGCGATGGCCCTGCTCAAAAGTGGGCTTGTGCACGTAAAACTCGTCGGGATCTACCGCGCCTTGCACGACATTTTCGCCCAGCCCGTATGCGCCGGTAATAAACACCACATCCTTGAATCCCGATTCGGTATCCAGCGAGAACATCACGCCGCTGGCGTCCAGGTCCGAGCGCACCATCTTCATAATGCCTATCGACAAGGCCAGCTTGAAATGATCGAAGCCTTGGTCGATGCGGTAATGTATCGCGCGGTCGGTGAACAGGCTGGCGAAACAGCGCTTGCAGGAATCGAGCAAGGCTTGGTCGCCGCGGATATTCAGGTAGGTGTCTTGCTGTCCGGCGAAACTCGCGGTCGGTAAATCTTCGGCGGTCGCGGAACTGCGCACCGCAACGCTTAAATCATCGCCATACTGTGCTTTCAGTTGCGCGAATGCTGCGATAATTTGCTGCTCAAGATCTTCGGGAAAAGGCGCCGAGTAAATTATTTCCCTGGCTTGAAGCGCGCGCTTGGCAAGATCGGCAACATCGTCCGGATTCAACTCGTCCAATGCTTGATGCAGTGCTGCCCAAGCATTGGCCCGGTCCAGCACGTAGCGGTAAGCTTCGGCGGTTACCGCAAAACCATTCGGGATTTGGATACCTTGCGGGATCAATTCCCGGTACATTTCGCCTAGCGAGGCATTTTTGCCGCCCACGAGCGGTATATCTTCAATCGTTAATTCATTAAACCAACGGATATAGTTTGTTTGCTCGGACATTGTAGTTCCTTAAATGAATTATTTACTTACTCGGGATCTGAGTAATGGTAAGTTACCAGCTTTCGTCCATGTCATCCAATCGATTAAACATAACCATATCGGATTATTTTGCCTTTGGCCGGATACCTTATCAATAGGCGCGCTTACTTACCAGCTCAGTCTGACATGAGTGTATCTCACTAAAAACCATACTAATTATATGTGACAAAATGCCGCATTATCATTTTTCCGGTGCGTTGATAGCATATTTACTTGCGCTCTTACTTACCTTCATTTGGTAAGGGGGAGTTTAATCATCTATTAGGCTCCCTTTTTTTAGCCCTGTAGTTTTGGCGCTGTCCCTCCCTTCCCCTTATCGCTCCCTGATTTAATCCGCGTTTAATTCCTTTCGCTAAGCCAAATTTTTATGTGCAAGCACTGCAAACATAGGCTTAAATAAGACCAATAACGCAAGGAGCTCTGTTTTAGCAGCCCTCTAATAAAGCAGCAAAGGTGCAGATGAAAAAAATACTGGTAACCGGGGCAGCCGGACAACTCGGCTCGGAGTTAACGGCAACTTTACGCAATCGATATGGCGCCGAAAATATATTTGCAACCGACAAAAAACCGGCTTTGAACGAACCCGGTCCTTTTTACTGCCTGGATGTGCGCGATATGCCGGCGCTCAATCAAATCGTGGAAACCCACAACATCGACACGATTTTTCATCTCGCCGCCCTGCTTTCCGCTGTTGCGGAACAAACGCCCCAGCAAGCCTGGGACATCAATATGAACGGTTTAATCAATGTGCTGGAAGCTTGCAGACTGCACCGTTGCGCATTGTTCTTCCCCAGCTCCATAGCGGCTTTCGGCACGGAAACCCCGGCTATGGATACGCCGCAGGATACTATTCAGCGGCCAACGACGATGTACGGTATTTGCAAAGTTTCGGGTGAGTTGCTTTGCGATTATTACTATCGCCGCTTTGGCGTCGATGCGCGAGGCTTAAGGTATCCGGGGCTGATCTCCAGCAAAACCAAACCGGGCGGAGGCACGACCGATTATGCGGTGGATATTTTTTATGCGGCGATAAAATCACGGCATTATGATTGTTTCCTTCGCGCCGATCCGCAACTGGACATGATGTACATGCCGGACGCTATCGATCCCGCGATTACATTGATGACAGCTGACAGGCCGCAGTTAAAACCACCGAATTCGTTCAATGTTACCGGCCATCTGTTGCCGCC
>CAZJOY010000357.1:0-3362 GCA_964547705.1 uncultured Methylobacter sp.
GACGGGTGACCACGTAGGCCATCGGTTTTCCGGCAACGTTGGTCTGGAATAACCAGCCGCGTATCGCGTCATTAATCAGATAACGCGCAATTGCCGGTAACAGCATTTCCAGGTCATGTTCTTCAAACTTGATCGTATCATCGTTCATCGCTTTTTGCAGCGTTGACAGCAACGCAACATGGCCCTGCATTTCAGTGCCGGCTTTTTTATAAAGATCCTGCAAAAAATCGAGTTCGATATTGGAAAGCTGTTTGAATGATACTTCGGCTTTATTGCCAAAGCGTAACTGGTCATTCAATGCGGCCAGCCCCGGAAACTCATTAACCATCGCTTCTACATATTTGCGCTCAATCTGAAGTTTCATAGGATATTTATACCAATGCGTTGAAATAATAAAGCGGGGGAATTAACAACACTGCCGGGGCATCAAGGTCCGGCAGTGTTATTAGCCATAACAAATGCAGATTTTAATCGGGTGGTGCAAAAGAGGAGTGTAATCTGAGTCTTAAATTGCGCCTACTGCCGCATCTTTAACCACCACAAAAGTGTTTTCTTCGGCTTCGGCAAATGAAACAAGCGGCGATTTTGGGGTATACGATTTAGCTGCGGCATAAGCGACAGCAACTTTATCTTCAGCGGATTGGCCTTTTAGGTCGCTTTTTTCAATATAGAGCTCTTCAAGTAATTCATTCCACACCAAGCCTTCCTTGAAAGGCAGCAGTTTATAAGTGACGCCTTCCAGTTCAACCTGCAAAGCTTTACCGATATTTTCTACGTAGATTAAAGCGATGCAGTCCGGCGCAATATCGGTTTTGTATTTCTCAACAAAAACCGGTAGTAAATCGAGCGTAGGCAACAGGCCGTTGATGAATTTGATCTTGTCGTTTTCAATAATCAGCGCTGAATGAATAAACAACGCTTCGGGCGGTTTACGGTCGGTTGTTGAGCCTTCGCGTAGCGATCCTTCTTTTAAAACCAAGTCGCCGCGATAAGCGTAAACACCCGCAGTGCCGGTTTGACCGTTGACCAAAGTGACAGTTAATAATCCTTTATTTTGATAGGTTTCTAATAGCATTGTGTTTTCTCCAGATGGGGGGTTAACTATTAACCTTAATAAAGCAGGGTTTATGCCATGTTTGAATATTGAATTGTTTTTCTTTTAAAACAAATGGATGGGATTTGTTGGAGTGGTTGGGATGTAGCGCTTACTGATGTTTAACTCAACAACGCCGATTTATTTTGTAAGAAATTGTCGGAAAGCAGACAAATTAAAATGAGGTTGGACAGGGTAGGGATTGTGTGAGATTGATGCTACAGCATTTTTTAAATGCGACGGCTGAAGGATGAGAACGATGCGAAAAGTGTCGACAGCTCACTGCCATTAAGTTAAGACTTGTTCCGTTCGCCCTTAGCTCGTCGAAGGGTGAGCGGAACAAGTCGTTAAGCTAAGCCCAATTAGGGTCCTGTTGGCGCAAATTCATTTACGCCAACAGGATATAACTTTGTTTATGGCTGTACCTTATCCAAAGAAGACGAGGGAACGGCCACTATTGCATACCCGGCAGGGATGTTGTCATTCACTGACGCATTGTCAGCAGTCAATTTAAATGTGCCGGTAAGGCCACTGGCGTTTGGGTTTGCAGAGGCGACGCTATAAGAATAAGTACCGGCTTTTAAACCATAGACTGGTAAAGGGATAGTTTTAGTGAATGTAGTGACATAACAGCCCGAAGTAGCAATACCCTCCGTCTCCAAAACCTGAGATACCTGAGGAACCACCTCAAAATGATTACCGTCAAAGCGCTGATGGACGATTGGGCTCAATCTCCCGCAATTAGGATTGAGGCCAAAAAGTTTTAAAAAGACTTGAGTTGGAAAAGAACTCGTGGTGATCACTTCAACAGTATCTATATCTGCAAAAGTAAATCCACTTCCCGTAGTTACCATAGCCATTTCTTTCAGGCTTAATAGCTGCCAAGTGCCTTCAGCAGTCGGCTTTAATTGCACATCCTGATACTTGCCGACTTGGTCGGCAGTATCGATACTCGGAATGGTCAATAGTCCTTCTTCATAGATTGCATTATCATCGGCAAAAGCTGTAACTGCGGGTAAAAACGCGATGATCAATTGTGCAATGGCTATTAAACGCATGGTGATTTTCCAAAAAATGTTATTTGTGAAATGAGATTTTAAATATTGACTCTATTCCTTTTTTTGATATTTAGAGTCGCTATGTTTTTTACGGAATCTTTGTTGTGATATGAATCGGGAGGGTTAAGCTTGATATTGCAGTTATTGTTAGAGCCATAAAATAAGACGTTGATTTTTTACAGCATCTTTAAATGAACAAATACTTTGGAGGCCTACCGCAACTAGCGCATTAAGATAACGGTACGAGTCTAGCAATTAGAGTTAGTTGCGTCAATTTTGAAAGCTAGAGTGGAGCAATGCGGGAGCGAGGCCAAGAGGCGGTTATTTTTGATTTTTTGACGAATTGCTTTCCGATCAGGACGAGCATGAATCCCACAGCCGCTTATAACTGCTATCCATCCGCGAAAGCTTGGCCGTGACTTGATTAAGCCGGTTAAATTCAGGAAAGCGTCCTTTCTTGCCTGCGCCGTACCATTGCTCCATCGCCAGATTGAGTTGCTGCCTGTCCGTATAGTCTTGAGCTATCTGTGTTTTTAACCAAGCCATACTGTTTTCAGGCGTTAAATCGACAATCCGGTAGCGCACCGAGTTATCAAAAATACGCACGCCGCCGCCTTCTGTCACAGTTTGATATAGTTTTTCGGGATCGATAACTTCAACGCCCGCCAGATAATCGATAGCGAATTCGTGCAGTTCCGGCAGCCAAGGCACGGTCGGACCCATCAATACGGTGGTCGCGTGTTGAGCAAGTTCGGCCAGGCGCGGGAAGGTTTTATTGGTAATCGAGCTGGCTGTTAAAAACACCCAGTCGGCGTCCGGCAATAAAAATTCACAGGCTGGATCGGGATAATCTCCTGGCGAGGGCTGCCGCTCGATAATGCTGAGATTGAATTGTTCGGCATAGGCTTCAATGCCCGGATAACGGCCGATGACCACGACTTTTTTACCTTGTAACCGAGGCAGGAAATGATCGAAAACAGCCAGATTCGCGTTGTTGGGCCCAGGTAACAGGGTTAGACCGGAGGGCAGTTCGTAACGGTTTAAACTGCAATTAATAGCCGCCATCGCCACCGTCGCTTTGTAAGGCTCCCAATCGGTAATCCATCCGGCTAACTCGGCCAAGGTCTTACCGGCCAAAGTACCCGGCCACGACAGGATGCGGGTGGGAATGCCGGGACTCATCGCCAAACCGGTGTTCCGGGCTTTACAAA
>CAZJOY010000358.1:0-3361 GCA_964547705.1 uncultured Methylobacter sp.
CTTCGACCTCGGCGAAGTCGGCCAGCAGCAGCCCGACTTGATCCAAACCCTGTTCAAGCATTTGGGCGAGCAACTGCAACAGCAAACCCTGAAGCCCTTGCCGATGCAAACGTACCCGCTCGAACAGGCTGCCGACGCCTTCCAGTGTATGGCCAAAGCCCGGCATCGAGGCAAAATCGTCCTGAACCACCAGCCCGGAAAGATCAAAGCGCAGCACAGCTACCTGATCACCGGCGGCCTCGGGGGGCTTGGCCTGAAACTGGCCGAATGGCTGATCCAACACGGCGCGACCCACCTGGTCCTGAACAGCGTCAACCCGGCCGGCGAACAGGTCCAAGCCCAACTGGCCGCATTGCGGCAACACGCCCAAGTCGACGTGATCGTCGCCGACATCGGCCAAGCTGAGCACGTACAACGCCTGTTCGAACAGATCAAGCAAAACCAGCCGCCCTTAGCCGGCATCATCCATGCCGCCGGCAAGCTCGACGACGGCATGCTGCAACAGCTCGACTGGCCGCGCTTTGCCGGTGTCCTGAAACCCAAAATCAACGGCAGCTGGCATTTGCACCGCTACAGCCAAGATTTGGCGCTGGATTTTTTCATCGAGTTCTCGTCGGCGACTGCGTTATTGGGCGCGCCGGGGCAGGGCAACTATGCGGCGGCGAACGCGTTCCAGGATGCGTTGGCGCATCAGCGTAAATTGCAAGGCTTGCCGGCTTTGAGCATCAATTGGGGACCGTGGGGCGAGGTTGGGATGGCTGCGCGCTTATCGGCAAATGCCGGTAGCCATTGGCAAACTCAAGGCGTTGAGCCGATCGGCCCGCAAACGGGGTTACAAGCGTTCCTGCAAGTATTGATCGACGACTCAGCTCAGGTTGCGCTAATGCAGATCGATTGGCCGCAGTTCAGCCGGCATTATCCGTCGGCATTGCTTAACGATTTTACAAAAGCCCAAACATCGCAAAAGCCTGAGCCAAGTTTTATCGACCGGCTCAACGCACTACCAGCGGAACAGCAACACGATTACCTGAATGAGTGGCTGCGTGAGCAGGTTTGCACAGTACTTGCGTTGCCCAAATCTACGCCTATCGAGCCTAGGGAACGCCTGTTCGATTTTGGCTTGGATTCGCTGATGGCGGTAGAGTTAAAAAACCGGTTGGATAACGCGACAGCAAAGAAACTGCGCTCGACGCTGATTTTCGATTACCCGACGCTGGAGACTTTGGGCAAATATCTGGCCGAACAGGTGTTGACGGCCGATGATAAAAAGCAGGATCAGCCTGCCGAACAAACGCTAAAAGACCAGGATTTATTCGAGCTTAGCGGCTTGTTAGATGCATTGGAAAACAGTTCCGATGATGAAATTACTCAACGATTAATGAACTAGGAGTCTGGCATGGTACCTGATGATTGTGAAACACGCGAAGGGCAGCTACAAAAAGATATTGTTCATATAATGCAGCAGGGCGGTTATTGGGACACCATCATGGACGGCGACTCTTCATTGGATAGGGTGAAAGTTTTTTTGCGGACATTAGCGGGTGAAATACCGGCTGTTATCAACGAGATGCAAAAACCGAATGTATTGCCGATTTTCCCCGGCCTTAACTACAAGCCGGTACACGATAAAGCCGATTATCCTTGGGCCGCTCAGCTTGAGAGCGCCTTTGCGACGATTCGGGACGAGATTTTGAACATACCGGCGGAATGCGATTTTTTAGGCTATGAAGGCGGTTTGGCCGCTGAAAATATGTGGTCGGTGATCCCTATGTATTATATGGGAACGCCTATCCATGATTTTCAAAAACATTGTCCGAAAACAATCGAAATTGTAAAAAACTTACAAGGGCATTGTTTCGACTATCCTTGGGGCGATTGCTTGTTTTCGCGTCAGGCCGGCGGTTCGCATCTGATTGCCCATTGCAGTATCGATGCGTTTAGATTGCGAGCGCATTTGGGCTTGGATGTGCCGGGCGACTGTACAATGCGTGTTAAAGACAATTTACTGCATTGGCGCAACGGCGAAGTATTCATTTTTGAAGACTCGTTCGAACACGAAGTCTGGAACCGGAGCGATAAGCCTCGCACAGTATTAATCATCGATTTTTGGCATCCGGATTTGACTGATGTTGAAAAACAAGCCTTGATGGCCGGTTTTAGAAAATACGAAATGCGCTCGATGATGTGCAAGTTCCGTTTGGGCGATCACCGGGAGCGATTCGAACCGTTGTTGTTGGCTCAGTTTAAGGAAGAGGACCAGGATTTTGATGTAGTCCGCTACTGGCCTAAGGCTGATCGTTTGGTTCAGGTAATTTAAGTAGCAATTAAATATATAATTTCACCACGAAGACGCGAAGAAATAAAACTTCGTGTTCTTCGTGTCTTCGTGGTGAATAAAAAGCCTGCAGGCAATGAGAATATTTGAATGCTTGCTCTATCGTATAAAGCCATATTAAATCTGTCTAATCAATGTATCCATGTTTTCATAAATTCAGCATCTGCTGAGTAGTTACCGAAACTCTATCAATCATAAATTTCATGGCAGAAGACAATTTATCTCAAAGAATGGCGCAGTTTTCCGCAGTCAAATTGGCGCTGTTAGCCGAACAATTAGGCCAGCAACGGGAAATCATCCAATCCGAACCTATTGCCGTGATAGGTTTGGGCTGCCGCTTCCCCGGCGGTATCGATACGCCGGAACACTATTGGCAAGCCTTGCTCGAAGGTCTCGATGCGATGGATGAAGTTCCGGCCGATCATTGGGATCAGCAGCGCTATTTTTCGGCTGAACCGAATCAATCAGGAAAAATCTCCAGCCCTTTAGGCGGCTATTTAAAAGACGTTTACGATTTCGATCCACAGTTTTTCGGTATTTCACCGCGTGAGGCCTTATCGCTGGACCCGCAGCAACGCCTGCTGCTGGAAGTCGCCTGGGAAGCGTTGGAAAATTCAGGACAGTCGGCCGAGCAACTGTTTGACAGTGCGGCCGGAGTGTTTGTCGGTATAGGGGCTTACGATCATGGTTTGCGCTTGTTGGGCGGCGACGGTGCCGAAGCGATTGACGCGTATTACGGTACCGGCAATGCGTTTAGCGCCGCCGCGGGCCGTTTATCCTATACGCTGGGTTTCACCGGTCCGAGCATGGCCATCGATACCGCCTGTTCGTCGTCGCTGACGGCCGTGCATCTGGCCTGCCAAAGCCTCAAGCAGCGCGAGTGCCGGATGGCCTTGGCTGGCGGCGTCAATTTAATGTTGGCTCCGGCTTTGAGCATTAATTTTTCCCAAGCGAGCATGCTGTCGCCGGATGGCCACTGCAAAACTTTCGACGCGGCCGCGAACGGTTATGTGCGCGGCGAAGGCT